>JAUWBW010000096.1 GCA_030609665.1 Methanosarcinaceae archaeon
CCCGCGCAGGTGCATTGCATCCGCATTGGTATCCGAGAATTCGAGTTCGTTCAGGTTCAGGAATCCGCCGACTGCGTCAAGTAGCGGCAAAACTCCTTCCGCCCCTTCTATTGCCGGGATCTCGATCCCTGCCGACATCCCAAGTTCGATCGCCGCTGCGATGGAATCTGCAAATGGCGTTTGTTCGAGGCAGTTCCACATTTCCTGAGGCGGATGGAATCGTATCTCGTCCAGCCCCGCATCTGCGAGCGCAGTGAGTGTTTCCTTATCTGGCGCGATTGATGTGTACAAGTGGATGTGGTGTTCCGCCCCGAATTCCGATTTCAGAAGCCGTATATAATGTAAAACGCGCTCTAGTTCAAGAAGCGGCTCACCTCCGGTGATGCCGGTACCCAGCGCATCCATCTGGCGCGCCTCGGCTATGACATCCTCGTCCGAGGTCACATGGCGCTCGTTCGCATAGGTCACATCTTTTTTTCGGTCTTCTGAGATCGGACAGTAAAAACAATCCCGCCCGCAGATACCGGTCACGAACAGTACCATTTTTGAACCGAGTTTGCAGAGTTTACAACCTTCGGACAAATAATTGTGAAACGAACCCGCTTCGTTCTGGATGATCTCATGCATGCATCCAGTTATACGTCTGTTTGTACATAAGCGTTGTTTGGTTTATGGTTGTGCACTCGTTTCGCATAACCATTATATATCTTGCAAACATAACGACTATGTATGACAGAAGAAGAAGGATATATCGTAGTACTGGGGTGCAAAAAGTGCGGGAAATGTGACAATGTCTGCCCGACAGGCGCGCTGCAGAAGGATAATAATGGCATGATCAAGATCGATTATGACAAGTGCACGTTGTGTATGAAGTGTGTTGAGGTGTGTCCGAACAAAGCGCTTGTTTATATGGAGTGAAACTTCCAGATACAAAAATACGACAGTCATTGTAGCATAAACATTTATGTCTAAACTCGTCTAAAGATTAATTCGTACGAGAAAATGCTTACTTCGTTCGCATTAACTCGCACTATATATTTATAAAATATATACTATGAAAACCATAATACAAATCCACAAGGAAGGAAAGTATTTCATAGCCTCAGACCTGATAACAAATGACGCGGATCAGGGACTTACGGAAAAGGAAGCTCTTGCAAACTCGAGAAAATTCTCCCTTCAGTCGAATTAACTCGAACTATATAATTCTATAAATTATATACTATGAAAAAAGGACTTGAAGAACATTATCAAATCCTCATGGAGCTCGCCCCGAAGGATCAAAATTGTGACATAACACAGCAGGACACAACATGACCGAAAACACTGCAAAAGATATAATTTACTACGAAGCATACGGAAACCTGTATCTTAACATCACAAACCGATGTAGTGCAAACTGTGTTTTCTGTATTCGGGATTTTTCAGATGGCGTTTACGGGTACAACCTGCGCCTTTCACACGAACCGACTGTGGATGAGATCATAAGTGAACTCGAAACACTCGACCTCTTAAAGTACAAAGAAGTGGTATTTACAGGATTTGGCGAACCCACTATACGACTTGATGAAATGCTTGATGTCACACGTTACCTGAACGAGCGCAATATCGTTGTCAGGCTGGACACAAACGGGCATGCCGGGCTCATTCACCCGGACAGGAACGTAGTTTTCGAATTAAAAGAAGCAGGACTGAGCGCCGTGTCAGTTAGTCTAAATGCCGAGTCTGAAGAATTATACAACGAACTGTGTAGACCAATCTACGATAATTCATATCAGGCTATGCTTGATTTCACAAAAGAAGCACGGGACGCAGGAATGCAAACAAGGATGACAGTTGTTGGTGTGCCTGAGATCGATATTGAAAAATGTGAACGTATCGCACAGGATCTTGGTGCAGATTTTCATGTACGGTAGAAGATTTCAACAGAGGATTTCGATAGAAATACTCGATTGAAATACCTGGAGGATTTTAAAATCCTTAATATAAAAGGTATCACATATATTCAAGTCGATTTTGGAACATACTTGAACAGATCGTCACGCTTCAAGTCATGCAACTTTTTTCTGATAAGTCCACGAACCGATCTTGTGTCACCTTTCTTTACAGTTATCGGTGCAATAGTATCAAGCCATTGTCTCCATGGTGGCATCATTCCCAGGCAATCGGCAATGCCATCAAGTGTATCGTCAAGTTCATCCGGGTTGATCTTATCGATCTTGTTCACGGCAACAACTGTATCAATATCCATCTCACGTAAGAAATCGAACAACTCAATATCAATAGGGATCTCGTTCCGACCTTCCCAACGTTCAACTATATCCAAAAATGTTGCACCGTCAACGATCATTACAGCCATCTTGATCCGCTTGAAATTGTCCTCGATATATTCAACGATCGTATCCTTTACAATACTCTGTTTTTGCTCATGCACACCACTCATAAACCCAAAACCCGGCATGTCGGTTATCAGCATGTCGGAATAACGAATGTGATGAGGTATCAACGTCACACCCGGGCGTTTACCTACTCGTACCTTTTTTTGACCGGTAATATCACGTATAAATGAAGATTTACCGACATTCGACCTACCAACAAAAATAATCTCAATTTTTGCACCTTCTTCAAGATCCTTTCCTTTCGTCATAATTTTACACCAATACAATTTCTTCAATATCCTTCACTTTTTAGAATCTCTTTTTGTGCTATTATTACTGTTATACCTGCCAATCATCTTATCAAAATCACGCAGGAATGCATCAAGTGAATCGCGAGGTATCCTTGCACCTGCTGCAAATGCATGACCTCCACCCGTACCACCATGCTCTTTTGCAACAATACGCAAAGCCCTGTTGATGTCAACAAAACCTTTTGAACGAATACTTAAATCATACGCACGTTTTCGTTGCCTGTACTCAGCCGAAATACCCACACCTTTTTGGCTATATGATGCAGCATATATCGCAGCTTTTGACATATAACCATTGGCATTGACCACATATCCAATATTTCGCATAACCTTGACATGTCCCTTGATATACAGCCTTAACGTCTCTTCTTTTTCAGAAGCATCCTTTGCGTACTCAAGCAAATGCCTTATCTCTGAAGGGATTTTGTCATGAGATAATGGATTGATCAATTGTCTCTTAAAATCGTAATCGCGCCCAACATACGTAAGTGCCTGAATAAGAGTTCCAGCCTGAAAATAGAGTCCTCTTTTATCCCAGTCATGACTCCATTCGTTGATCAGGGGTGTATTATCACAAAAATCGCCTATCGCACCGTAAATGGCTATCCTTCGCATATCCCTGCTTAACCTATCCTCAAGTACCCTGTACGTCAACTCTGATGCGCATGGACCTAAGTCATGATAGAACCATTCCGAATCCCAACCCGCCTGAGGTAGTGGATGATGATCAATGTAAATGACATTTGAAACCTGTGAAAGTACATCCAGCTTATCATATAGTTGCACGCATGTCCGTTCATCTACCGCGATATCACAGATTATAATATTCTCATACCCGTCTGCAAATTCCAGTTTGTTAAGAAGATTTACCGGACTGGTAAAATAGACATGTCCATCAGGATATGCACTCTTTGCAATAGCACCTGCACACACACCGTCCGAATCACCATGAGTCAAGATAATAGAATCCGTTTTTATTGTTTTCCTGATATGTTTCATGTCACTTCTTCCTTTTATCTATGCTAACTTTTGTAATCCCGGCCCTTGCACCTGCACCTGCAACTGCACCCGCACTTAAAATTGCAAACACCAATCCCAATGCACTAAACCCAGGCAACTCCATCGCTTTTGAAGGTAGGGATTTTACTTTGTCAACCAATGATTGTTCGACCACAACCTCTGGTTCTTCAGGCGGCGGGACAGGCTGTGAAGTTTCTACTTCATCTTGCAATGGTTCAGGTTCAACTTCCAAGGACGTTGGTTCTTCAATTACCGACATGATCTGTTTTTTGGATTCTACAATACCACCATACCCTTTTGCATCCAAAAAATTTGCTTTTGCTGAGGGGATAATAAGATCTCCAATCCTGTCTATCTTTATCGAATACTGCATTGTATAATTGCTTGAGGGTTGTAACACCATATCAACGCTTGTTTCACCGCTTATCTTTGTTGTGCCTGCAGGGATATCATCTGATATCTTAACATGAGCTGCACGGTCCCCCTCGTTTCCAACATGAATTGTGATGTTAACTATATCATTTAATGTTGAATTTAATGGAACTGCTGATTTTGTTATGTTTATAGTAGGACCATGTACGATCAATTGGGATGAATTCGTGTATTTGTAATGAGTAATTCCAAGATGTGTTAGGATCAATTCAGTTGCAGGAATTGTGTAATTTCCGGCTTTTGTGGATTTTATACTATACCTGAAAGTCGATTTTCCATCATTTTTAAGATCAAAAGTCCAGCCGATATCCTCGTCGGGATCCAATATAAAATTAGCAGGAATGTTTTCATTCAGCCTCACATCTTCAAAATGAATGTCTTTTAAGTTCTCGACCACGATTTCCACATGCGCTCGCTCATCAATATATATCTCATAACCCGCGGTTTTTTCCATAGAGATCGTAGTGTTGATCCATGTCCTCTTCAGATATTCCTCAGGCGGCAATTCCTTTGCAAGATAAACTTTGATCTTTGAATATGGACTTGGGATATTGATGCCGGTGACGATATCGACCACTTCTAACTTGAACTTATTGTCAAATACATCATAACCCGGGATGTTGCTGTTGTTTACAGAAAGTATGGTACTCCACGATTTCGATGTATTGGTCATCAGTATGGAGAGCAGGACATAATCATCAGGTACATCTGAGTAGCGTGGAGTAGAGTATTCAAGTGATTCGATCAAATATCCACTTGCATTTACCTGATCACCCCAATAAAGTGTATACTCCTCAGCATCAAGCCACTCGATATCTTCTTCAATCTGCGCAGTTGCAATGTCTATGCACATTGCTACACTTGTTGCAAATATAGTAAATACTGCAAAAATTGCAAGTAAATGAACAAATTTATCAGTTTTCATGTGATATGGTTTCAGTTCTTACGCCTGGACAAAATATAGACGCTTGCAAGTGCCAATCCTGATAGCAATGCTTCAAAGCCGGGTTCGGTTTGCTCTTCAACCGGTAAAGATGGAGCAGTACTTTGTCCATTGCCATCATCATCTGTCTGCGCAGGTTCAGATGAAGTTGGTTGTGTGTCTCCAGTTCCTTCAGTTGTCGGTTCAGTTTCAGTGACCGGTTCAACAACAGATACTACAGGCATATTCGATATCTTTTCACCTTTGTAGCCTTCCAGGTCTATGAAACTCGCAGTGGCAGAAGGTAATTTCACATCACCCAATGCATCCATGCGGATCACATATGAATAGCTCTTTGAACTGCTCTTTTTCATCACTTCCTGAAAACCAGTTTCACCACTTACAAGCGATGCATCGGTTGGAAGCGAATCTGAGGCAGTCACACTTGCATCCCGATCACCAGTGTTATCAACCTTAACCGTCACTGTAATTTCAGTTCCGGGAATTACATTTGATGAACTAACACTTTTTGTAAGTGTGATGTATGGACCGTTTACTTCTATTTTTGGAGTTCCTGATGAAACACTGTATTTTTTACCGTTTGGTGCCGTAAACTCAGCAACCGATGCAGGTGCAGTGAATGTTCCGGGTTTTAGGGGTTTAAGGGAATATTCGAACAACTCTGCTGTACTCTGACCTGCCTTTAGTGAAATAGTCTTTTTAAGCGTCACACTGTCTTTTAATTCCAGCCCTTCAACTACTGAATCAGTAACTGTGATCGAATTCAGGTCACAAACACCGGCATTCCTTATGTTGACAAGCACATGGGCAGTCTCATCCATGTAGATGTTCTCAGTCATTGATTTTGTGGCAATCAATTTCCATTTCTCTTTTATAGTCACGGATTTTGAAGCCGTTTTTGTATGTTCGCCACCTTTTATGTCATATCCTATTACATCTGCTGAGATAGAATAAGAGGTTGCATCCCACAAATACGGCACGTCCATCTTTATTGTGACCGGATCTGTAGTAGCTCCTTTTTCAATTGAGTAGTAATGATGTGTAAGGTCTCCGTCATTTAAAGCCAAATTTCCCGTATTGATGGTCAGATCCACATTCTTGGCTTCTGCATCCCCGCTGTTCTTGACTGTTATAGTCGCTGTGACTTTTGAAGGTGATGACAGATACTTTGGATCATATGAACTTTCATCAGTCTCGATCGTTATCTCAAAACTCGGCAACCCTCTTCGATATATCTGTATCGATACTGTAGGATCTATCATTTCACCTGCCCAATTAATATTAGGATAAACTTGTTTTATATAAACTTTAATCTCATCATCAACAATTAAACTTCCTCCATTCTTAAGAGGTGCAAATTTTACTATTTCTCCGTCCTTCGATATTGTAATATGCACATATCCATCTTCATTAAAATCCTTTACTGAAATTTCATAATCGCCGTTTGTTACAGAATCGCCCCAGCCAAGACTTGTAGAATCTACACTTGATTTCCATTCAATGTCATCCGTTGTGTATGCTAAAGCCTGAGTGCTGAATACGGAAATTATGATCAGTAGCAAAATTATCGATTTTCTAAACATGTGGGTGCCTCATATTAGAATATTGGCTTGTGTAACAAATATTAATCAAAATCCACGATTACGTACTTATCTCTCACATATTGTATGAATATTATATAATAAATGTCTTTATGTCAAATATTGGTTTCATTCCAGTTCCGATAGGTTGATATTTACTTAAAATCATGGACACATAATGAAAATTTCCACCATCATACCGGTACTTGAACAGATCGCACCACCAGAGCTTGCAGAAGATTTTGATGAGGGGAAGATTGGAGCCATCCTCAACCTTGACAACGATATTGAAAAGATCGCTGTTGCACTTGACCCGACCGATTATGTGCTAAATCGCGCAGCCGATATTGGTGCGGATATGCTCATCACGCATCACACACTCATTTTCCATCCAATCACAGTGGTCACAAAACCACTTGCAAATTCCCTCAAAATTGCTCTTGACAACAATATTTCACTCTACAGCATGCA
>JAUWBW010000159.1 GCA_030609665.1 Methanosarcinaceae archaeon
TTGTTCAATGTTTCAGGTATGCGTTTGCCAGTTGTCATGACTGTGATAAACAGGGCAGTCAGTGCACCTATCAATATCTGGAACGATCAGCAAGATTCAATATCACAGAGAGATACCGGCTGGATACAGTTGTATGCAGAAGATACGCAGGAAATGGCTGACATGACGGCACAGGCGTTCAAGATCGCTGAAGACAGGGACGTGCTCTTGCCTGCAATGGTTTGTATGGATGGTTTCATATTATCACATGTGTTTGAACCGGTTGTCCTGCTTGAACAGGATCTGGTGGACAAGTATCTTCCTCCATACGACCCTGAGTTCGTGCTGGATCCTGAGAATCCAAAGAGTTTCGGTGCATTTGCAGACCCATCAACTTATACCGAGTTCAGGTTCCTTCAGGAGAAAGCAATGGAAGTGGCTCTTCAAAAGATCGAGGATGCTGCAAATGATTTCAATGAGTTGTTCGGCAGGTACTATGGCGGACTAATTGACGAGTACGAGACAGAAAATGCCGAGATCATTATCATGGCAATGGGTTCGATCATCGGTACGATCAAGGATGTCATTGATGCACGGCGCAGCAAGGGCGAGAAGGTCGGACTGCTTAAGGTCAGGTCATTCAGGCCGTTCCCCAAAGAAGCGATCAAGAAAGTTGTTAAAGATGCGAAAGTGGTCGTAGTGTTGGACAAGAATATATCAATCGGATTGAACGAGGGGGCATTGTGTACTGAGACCAAGTCATGCCTGTACAATACTAATATCGATGTTCCTGTTGTCGGTTACATGATCGGCCACGGAGGACGTGACATTCCTGTGGGTACGATCGAGAATATTATTGATGAGGCAAAGGAAGTAATGAGTTCAGGTATTAAGACTGAAAGCCAGTTCACTGATGTAAGGGAGGAACTGATATGAATCCTAATTCAAAGCCAAAGCCAAAGTCAAAGTCATTGTTAGCCCCCGGACACAGGGGATGTCCGGGATGTTGTGACGCAATGGCTGCAAAGTTCACTTTAATGGGTGCAGGCGAGGATTGTATCATTGTGAGCCCGACAGGATGCCTTGAGGTCATGACAACACCATTCCCTGAATCCTCATGGGAAGTCCCGTGGATACATTCCCTGTTTGAAAATACGAGTGCGGTTGCATCAGGTATTGAGGCAGCGTTGAAGGCGAAAGGTAAAATTGGCAAGACCAGGGTTATCGGGATCGGCGGAGACGGTGCGACACTTGATATCGGAATGAGGTCAATATCAGGTGCCTTTGAGCGCGGACATGATTTTACGTATGTGTGTGTTGATAACGAAGCATACATGAACACAGGTGTACAGCGAAGTGGTGCAACACCATTCGATGCATCGACGACCACAAGTCCGGCAGGTAAGGTTTCATTCGGTAACCAGCGTCCGAAAAAGAACATGCCGGCAATCATGGCGGCACACGGTTCCCCATACGTTGCGACAACTTCGGTCGCATATCCAAAGGATATGATCCGCAAGGTGAAGACAGCAACCGAGACAGTTGGACCTACCTACATCCACGTACATGCCCCGTGTACGACAGGCTGGGGATTCGATAGCTCAAAGACAGTAGAGGTCGGTAAACTGGCTGTCGAGACGGCACTTTGGCCAATGTTCGAGATGGAGGACGGTAAGGTGACAAAGGTCAAAAAGATCAAGAACATTAAGCCAGTCGAGGATTATCTCAAGATGCAGCGTCGGTTCAAGCATCTCTTTACAATGGAAGGCGGAGCGGAAGAGATCAAGAAGATCCAGGCGATCGCTGACAAGAATGTGGTGGATTTCGGGTTGTAATATACCCGAAAATCTCTTATTTTTTCGTAGTATATATTTTATAAATATATAGTGCGAGTTAATGCGAACGAAGTGAGCATTTTCTCGTCAATCCACATCAAATTCTGCTCCTTCCACTACTTCGAGCATCAGGTCCCTATACAGCAGTTTTTCTATCGTCCTTGCCACATAACTTCTCTGCTGATGTTTCTGTATATCCTCATGCATCCTCAGATCAGAATCAACCTGTACCCTCAACAGCGAAAAACGAAATGCCTGCTCATTACTTATTTCCATTGAATAGTAGGTTTCCAGAAAGTAAGGAAGTTTATATGGGTCCTCGAGAACTTCACACAGGATCAGCAACTCGTTGGAAATGCTCTCAAATTCAGCCTTGTCGCCTTTTTTTCCGATAATAAGTTCAAGTATCCCTGACGAATACTCTTTTCCTTCTATTGTAACATTTCCGTTTATGTTGATCTCTCCTTTCTCCATAAGTGTCCAATCTGTCGTATAGATCTCAACGATCTCACTTCAACATGCCCTTCACAATAGCATCAACTGCTTCGTTTTCCTCAAGCCCGCGCGCCATTAGTGTATCCACCTGCTTCTTGTCCACACTTCCGATCGCAGCCTCATGGGTAACTTTTGCCAGTGGATCATCAACCATGACGATAGGAACAGCCTTTGCAATTGCATTCCCCTGCACGACCTCTACGCAATCCACATGACCGCGCGCATAAGGTGCATGTCCCTCTGTAACTCCTGTAAACTCCGCAACAGCGTTATCGGATATCGCGACCCTGCTTTTGATGACACTCCTCGCATTTTCACCGTTTAGGAACACTTTTTCTTTGATAAGTATCTTATCGTCACCCTTCCCATAAACTTTCGCATTAAGTTCACAGATAGCATCTTTCCCTGCATCAACCTCATAATCTAGATCAAGCAAACCAACCCTACCTGATATGAGGGTAAATCCCGTATAATACCGCCCGCCTTCTTCGATCGTGATCTTTGCCTGGGGTATCACTTCCACACCACCCTTTTTCCCATGAAAATGCGTTTCATTGTATGTCAACGACGCATTCTTGTGTATGATGATCTTGCCATCCATCTTGTGAACCACATGCTCGGAGTTGGGGAAAGTGCAGTGCGCAATTAACTCGACAGATGCATCTTCCTCTGCGATCATGGTGACATTGATCTGCTGGAGTCCCTCTTTTGGCAAGACCCCAAAGCACAGGTGAACCGGATTTGGTATCGTGTACCCCTTTTTGATGGTAAGCATAATGTAGACACCGGATTCGGTTGACTCTTTTTCAAGAACAACACCTTCTGTCTGGTTTGCGCTCAGTATCTTGTTTCCGCTTACTACAAGACTTGAAACATCAGCCATCTTCAAAACGGATGGATCGCCGCCTGAGCGCTCATAAGCGTCTGCCATTGCCGCAAATTCGGCTGATGTATCCAATTTTATCACATCCATACACTCAATCCCCCTTGAGATCATGTGTCTCTACATCACATGGCTTGCATTTTTTTATGAAAAAATCACTTATCTCGGCAGGACTGCCGGTCTTTACGATCATGCCGTCACACATCAGTGATGCCTTATCGGATGCTGCCGCGATCTCTTCCCTGTGAGTGATGACAAGTACGGACGAACCGTTCTTTTTTAAATCCTGTATCAATGCAACAATCTCTTTCAATGACACTACATCAATTCCCGAATCAGGCTCGTCAAGAATGGCAAGTTTTGGTTTCATCGTAAGAATGGATGCCATCTCAATACGCTTGCGTTCTCCACCACTCAATGCTTCGCTGACCTCGCGGTGGAGGTATTTGTCAGGCGAGAGGTCCACCATCTCAAGTGCGTGGCGAAGGGTATTTTCCGATACCTTGCCTGTGCCCCCTGCACCGATCGAAAGATAATCATAAACTGTCAAACCTTCAAAACGCGCCGGCTCCTGCCAGGCAAGAGTGATCCCGCGCTTTGCACGTTGCGTGATGGTAAATTGCGTGATATCTTCTTCGTTGAAGTGAACACTGCCCTCTTTCGGACTATATCCTCCAATGCCCATTAAAAGATAAGCAAGCGTGCTCTTTCCTGCACCGTTTGGTCCGATCACACTGTGTATCTCACATTCACCAATTTCGAGATCCACACCACGCAAAAGTTCCTTTCCATCACGTTTGAGTTTAATATTTTTAACTGATAGGATATAAACGCCTCCCATTTTTTATTAAACATGAAATAGTTATATTAAGTTGCTTAAAATAAGGTCATCGGTCTGTTGCTTTCCATAAAATTTGATGTGCTTTTCCCAATGCGAATTTTGGGGAAAAAGGGTTCGATACACTGAAAAATGATTTGCAGGCTTTGCCGCTCAATGCTAAAACGGAAAGTACGATCAGAGGTTTGCTTTTTGTGAATTATTTGAGCCTGATCGTGAGGATGAGCCTGATAAACCAGATAAGAAAGAACGGATTGTTGAAGACCCATATCAGATCTTCAATTTTTCCATCCTTTCAACAGCCTCGTTGATGCGCTCAACTGACTGTGTAAGTGCAAATCGTATGTAACCTTCTCCATAATC
This sequence comes from Methanosarcinaceae archaeon, assembly GCA_030609665.1. Lineage (GTDB taxonomy): Archaea > Halobacteriota > Methanosarcinia > Methanosarcinales > Methanosarcinaceae > Methanovorans. The sequence goes on from JAUWBW010000159.1 coordinate 4,394, forward strand.
CCCAAACCCGACACCGGGTGTCGCGACAATTCCTGCATCTTCGAGCAGGAGTTTTGAGAATCCCATAGAGTCATATCCTTCCGGCACAGGTGCCCATACGTAGAATGTCGCTTTTGGAGGTTTGACATCAAGACCAATTGCGTTCAACCCTTTAAGGAGAGCATCGCGCCGTTCGGTGTATATTGCGTTCATATCGGCAACACACTGCTGTGAGGATGAGAGTGCAGTGATACCTGCTATCTGTATGGCATCGAATGCACCTGAATCGATGTTGGATTTCACTTTACCGACAGCGTTTATCATGTCCTTGTTACCGACAGCGAAAGCAAGACGCCATCCTGTCATGTTGTATGTCTTTGAGAGTGAGTACAATTCAAAACCGACATCCATTGCGCC
>JAUWBW010000095.1 GCA_030609665.1 Methanosarcinaceae archaeon
GCAACCGTGATAAGAGCCGCACCCTCAAGCGGAGGTGGAGAACCTGCACCAACCTGAGACTTAAAGAAAGCAGCCTCAAAGGAATCAGCCATGCCCAAAACTTCACCTGTCGAGCGCATTTCGGGACCCAATACAGGATCGACCTCAGGGAACATGTTGAATGGAAACGTAGTTTCCTTAACCCCAAAGTGAGGATACGTGCGCTGATGAGTGTCCATTTCCTTCAATTTGCCACCCATCATGACCTCTGTCGCAATGCGTGCCATAGACACACCGGTTACCTTGGACACCAGCGGAACCGTTCTGGATGCCCGTGGATTCGCTTCGATGATGTACACTTTTCCGTCTTTGATGGCATACTGGATATTCATGAGTCCCACAACTTTAAGATCGGTTGCGATACGGCGCGTGTATTCGTTGAGAGTATTCATCTGTTCTTCAGATATGCCCACAGGAGGCAAAACACAGGCACTGTCACCGGAATGGATGCCGGCCTGCTCGATGTGCTCCATTATTGATGGAATAAATACATCAGTACCGTCAGATATTGCATCCACCTCGCACTCCAGCGCATCCTCAAGGAACTTGTCTATGAGCATTGGTTTTTCAGGTGTGATCTCTATTGCACCTGCAACGTATTTTGTAAGCATTTCATCGTCATAGACGATCTCCATGCCCCTGCCACCAAGAACATATGAAGGACGAACCATAACCGGATATCCAATACGTTCAGCCGCATCCAGTGCTTCCTCCAATGTCGTTGCTGTCCCAGGATCAGGCATTGGTATCTCAAGTTTCCTGATTACGTCCGCAAACAGTTCACGGTCCTCTGCAAGGTCTATGCTCTTGACAGACGTACCAAGTATTTTAACACCTGCTTCTTCAAGTTCTGCGGCAATGTTGAGTGGAGTCTGACCGCCGAACTGTACGATAGCACCTTCCGGCTTTTCCTTTTCGTAGATACTCAACACATCTTCAACAGTGACAGGCTCAAAGTACAATTTATCAGAAGTATCATAATCTGTTGACACCGTTTCAGGATTACAGTTGACTATTATAGACTCGTATCCAAGGTCTTTTAACGTAAATGCAGCATGAACACAAGTGTAATCGAATTCGATCCCCTGTCCGATCCTGTTCGGCCCGCCGCCGATGATCATGACCTTCTTATTGTTGGATACAGGAACTTCATCATCTGCATTGTAGGTGGAATAATAGTAGGCCGCATCCTCTGCTCCGCTGACAGGTACAATATTCCATGCCTGTTTTAATCCAAGGGACAGGCGCTGCTGTCGTATCACTTTTTCCGGCACATCAAGGATCTGGCCCAGATACTTGTCTGAGAAACCGTCCTTCTTTGCCTGGATGAACAGGTCATCCGGCACCTTGCCGCCTTTATGTTTGAGCACTTCCTCTTCCAGTTCCACAAGTTCCTTCATCTGCTGCAAGAACCAGTGTTTGATATGGGTTATCTCAAACAATTCATCTACTGGCATCCCTTTTCGCAGGGCTTCGTATATGATGAACTGGCGCATGGATGAAGGTTCCACCAGAAGTTTCCGCAATTCGTCAAGTGGAAGTTCGTTGAAGTTATTTACAAATCCAAGCCCGTAACGGCCTGTTTCCAGTGAACGAATGGCTTTTTGGAATGCTTCCTTGTAGTTCTTACCTATACTCATTGCCTCGCCGACAGCGCGCATCTGTGTGCCGAGCTGGTCGATCGCACCCGGGAATTTTTCAAATGCCCAGCGCGCGAACTTTATGACAACATAGTCGCCTGATGGCGTGTATTTTTCAAGTGTACCGTCGCGCCAGTAGGGAATATCCTCAAGCAGCAAGCCGCCTGCGAGTTTTGCAGACACAAGTGCGATCGGGAATCCGGTTGCTTTTGAAGCGAGTGCCGATGAGCGTGATGTACGGGGATTGATCTCAATTACAACCACACGTCCTGTTTCAGGATCATGGGCGAACTGCACATTAGTACCACCTGTCACGCCAATTGCATCGACAATGCGGTATGAATAATCCTGCAGGCGATCCTGGAGTGCCTGATCGATCGTGAGCATCGGGGCGGAACAGAAACTGTCGCCTGTGTGAACGCCCATAGCATCGATATTCTCAATGAAACAGACAGTGATCTTGTTACCATTTGCATCCCGCACAGCCTCAAGTTCGAGTTCCTCCCAGCCGAGCACGGATTCTTCCACAAGGATCTGCCCGATGTGACTGGCAGCAATACCCCTTGCAGCAATGGTACGGAGTTCATCAATATTATAAGCGAATCCGCCGCCTGTACCGCCCATCGTATATGCAGGCCGGATAACCACAGGGTAGCCGATCTCCTTTGCGATCTTCTCTGCTCCTTCAACACTGAAGGTTGCATCACTGCGGGCAGTCTCAACACCGACACTGTCCATTGTCTCTTTAAAAGTAGTACGGTCCTCGCCCCTCTTGATCGCATCGACCTGTACGCCGATAATCTCTACGCCGTATTTTTTCAGGATCCCTTTCTCGTCAAGTTCAAAGGACAGGTTCAGGGCTTTCTGGCCGCCAAGGTTTGGCAGCAATGCGTCAGGACGCTCCTTGTCTATGATCTTCTCAAGGGTTTCGATGTTCAACGGCTCGATATAAGTAGTATCTGCCATGCCCGGATCGGTCATGATGGTTGCAGGATTAGAATTGACGAGCACGATCTCATAACCAAGCTGGCGCAGAGCCTTGCAGGCTTGTGTGCCGGAATAATCGAATTCTGCGGCCTGGCCGATGAGTATCGGACCGGACCCTATAATTAGTACTTTGTGAATGTCCTCTCGCTTTTGCATGTCTTCACCTTCTCTTGAATATGTATCATTGCTTAAGTTGTTTTTGATATGGAATGCCTTATTTCAGTTTCAGAATTATTTTGCCACTTTGTATATTTGATCGTAGTCTTTATTTTAGTATAGCCATTATTCGTGTGATCGACCTCCTGACATTCGACGGCGCGCCAGGTGGCACAGGTATGAGCCCATGGCCTATGATGGAAGAATGGGGTATTCCGACATTCTATCTCCAGTCACTTGTCTATGAGTTCGCAGAAAAACTCAGTAAGAAAGGCGCGAGAGTACCTGACCTTGCAATAGCAGGCGGTTTCTCAAGTGAAGATGGCATCTACAAAGCAATCGCAATGGGCGCCATACGTCAAGGCTGTGTGTCTTGGCCGTGCAGCAATGATCCCCGGAATGGTGGGTAAGAACATCGGAAAGTGGCTTGCTGAAGAAAACCTCCCAAAGACCGTTTCCGAGTTTGGTCACAGACCACAGGAGATCTTTGTGCACTATGAAGAACTGGAAGAACGCTATGGCGCTGACATGAAGAATGTGCCTCTTGGTGCGATCGGTATCTACTCATATGCCGAGAAGACAAAGGTCGGACTCCAGCAACTTATGGCAGGATCCAGAAGGTTCAATCTTTCAACGATCGGACGCAATGATGTTATGGCATTGACAGAAGAGGCCGCAAAGATATCCGGCATCGATTTTGTGATGGATGCTTACAGGGACGTTGCAGAGCAGATTCTGGACGACTAAGATTCGTACATAAATATATCATTGTGAAGCAGGTGGATTTCCACTTGCTTGCGTTTTCTTTTTCTATTTTCTGATTGTCTCAGCGCTGGCTTTGTTTTTATATTTCTAACCGACACATATATTTGTTAAGATTAATATGGTATCGTCATGAAAATCGCCATACTTGGAGGGACTGGTAACATTGGAAAAGGCTTTGCCCTGCGCTTGAGCTATAAGCACGAAGTGACCATAGGCTCCCGTAATATCGAAAAGGCAAAAGCATCTGCTGCTGAATATAATGATATCTTGAAAAAATATGGCAGCAACGACAATATTGAAGGTACTGATAATAAGACCGCTGCACAAAATGCAGATATTGTACTTTTGGCTATTAGATATGAGAACATCCCATCGGTCATTGAATTGATCAATCCTATTCTTGATAAGCAGATCATCGTCTCGGTTGTAGTTCCAATGGCAAAGGACCGCTGTTATATCAATCAAGATCCATCTCCATTGAAAATCCCTGTTTCCCCTGAAGATTATAATGCAAATTATTTCTGCTACACCACTCCACCGGCAGGAAGTGCAGCACAGGAGATCGCTATGCTTTTACCGGAAGGTATAGAACTTGTTTCGTCATTCCATAATGTTCCGGCACACACTCTGGCCAATCTTGACATGGAACTTAATTATGATATAGGGGTATGCGGAAACAGCATGTACTCAAAAAGTATCGTATCCGATCTGGTGCGCAGCATACCAAACCTGCGTCCGCTTGACGTGGGACCCCTCGAAACATCAGCCATGGTCGAGTCACTTACACCGCTTATGATAAACATTGCTTCACGGAATCAGATGAAGAATCTTGGCATTAAGTTCGTGTAGTTTTATGTTAACGTTATTGTTGCATTTTCTCGTAACTCTTAATTGTCTAATGTGCTGTTTTACAAATACGCAACATTACCAAAAACATGATATATCTAAAAACCAGATTATCATGCACAAGAAGATTAAACAAATATGAGTAAATTACGCAGGCGATTTAATGAATATCAACACAAAAGAAGATGCACTCAGATCGATCGAAGAACATAATGTGAAATTTATCCGGCTTCAGTTCACAGATATCCAGGGTGTTGTGAAAGATGTTGAGATCCCGGTGACACAGATTGAAAAAGCACTGGACAGCGGCATATCATTTGATGGTTCATCCGTAGAAGGTTTTGTCAGGATAGACGAATCTGACATGGTTCTAAAACCCGATGTTTCATCGTTTGCAATTTTACCATGGAACAAAGAAAAGGGAGTCGTCGCACGAGTTATTTGCGATGTATACACACCTGATGGTAAACCGTTCAAAGGCGACCCCAGATACGTGCTTAAAAAAGTGCTTAAGCAAGCAGAAGAGATGGGTTTTATACTTAATGTCGGACCTGAATTGGAATTCTTTTTATTCGAGAAATTAAACGGAAAAGCAACCACAATTCCACACGACTTTGGCAGGTACTTTGAGTTTGCACCTGCTGATCTTGCAGAAGATATCAGACGTGACATCGTACTCACACTTACCAGTCTGGGTTTTGACATCGAAGCGTCGCATCATGAAGTTGCATTCGGGCAGCATGAGATCGATTTTAAATACGGGGATGCCCTTGTGACTGCAGACAATGTAATGACTTTCAGGTATGTAACCCGAACTATTGCAAAGGTCAATGGTCTGCATGCGACTTTCATGCCAAAACCGATATTTGGCGAGAACGGATCCGGCATGCATGTTAACCTGTCACTATCAAATATAGATACAAGCGATAATGCATTTTACGATCCGAACGGTGAAATGCAGATAAGTGATACCACACGTCATTTCATCGGCGGAGTGCTCAAGCACGTCAAAGCAATAACTGCGATATCCAACCCTCTTGTAAATTCATACAAGCGGCTCGTCCCGGGTTATGAGGCACCGGTTAATATTGCATGGTCAGGAGCGAACAGGAGTTCCCTGATACGCATACCCGCAGCCCGTGGTAAAAGTACCCGCGTAGAACTTCGAAACCCAGATCCATCATGCAACCCGTATCTCACATTTGCAGCAATTCTTGCAGCCGGCATGGATGGTATCAAGAACAAGATCGACCCCGGCAATCCAATTGATGTGAATATATTCGATCTGTCCGAGGCAGAACGTAATGAAATGGGAATTGGGAGCCTGCCAAACACCTTGAAAGATGCCATCTACTACCTCTCAAAAGACGATGTGCTAAGAGATGCTCTTGGTCCTCATGTACTTGATAATGTCATGCGACTGGCAAAAGCCGAGTGGGATGCATATAGGATCCAGGTTCATGATTGGGAGATACAGAGGTATTTGAATACAGTTTAGATATTGTTTGTCTCAATCAAATATGGGATCTGATCTAACAATACGGGAAGCAGACCTTAGTGATCACCATCCAATATGTAAGTTCATAGAACTTGTGGATGGTGATTTTTTTCCACTTTTAAGTGTAAGACCAGATGGTATTGTGGGCAGGGTCGAAAGATCACTTGCAAAAAGTGATTCTAATTATCTGATCGTAGAAACAGGCGCTTCAATTCCGAATACATCTAATGACGATGATGAATCTATTTTAGCCCTATTGGGATATAAAAAATTCTGGAAGGGGGTAAACAATGCATACATCTCGTTTGTTGCTGTCCATCCTGATCGTCGCAACACGGGTATAAGTTCGATGCTTATGCGTATGATCGAAGATAAACTGCGTTTAGAGAATATCAGGCATATGTATGTCTGCACATGGTCAACAAACAAAGCTGCAGTACAGTTTTATGAAAAGATCGGATACAACGTTCACCATGTCATAAAAGATGACCGAGGTGTTGGTATCGATACTGTATTTTACAGGATGGATATCCAATAAACTGAAGTTTTAGGAACGGGAATGCATATAATTTTTCGATCATATATCAATTAAAGTTACTTAAGTTGCACTTAATTCACTTCAATGTCACAAAAAATGAATATAATGGTGGTGGTGGGAGCCTTTCTCCTTCCTCGCTCCCGGATATCAGCCAACCCCATAGTGTGCCCCCAATTCAAGCATGCTACATGGCTATATCTTTCTTTTACAAAACGCATACTGCATTTTCTGCCAAAAACCTGTGTAAGTTTTGGGATTTCACACCCAAGGGCAGATTCTTTTGCAGATGGCTTTGTCCACCACCATACCATATCTCCACATATTGGATGGGATTTATTGATATGGTAAATAAAGCTATGTTTTAATAATACTAGGCTTTTTTGGTACACAATTTGGTATCAAATGCGGTATAAGTCGAAGCCAGCCATTAATACAAACACACTGGAACCCACTCCTGTTTTTTGTATTATTTGTTCAGACTCTCAAGCACCATTTCCCGCGCTTCCCTTGCATCTGCACGTCCGCGTGTCTTTTTCATAACCTGACCAACAAGGAAATTCAATGACTGCTCTTTCCCTCCACGATAATCGGCAACCGCAGCCTCATTCTCTTTGATGACTTCCAAAACTGCCGTGGAGACTACATCATCCTCGACCTTGATGAGTCCTTTCTCCTTGACAATATCAGCCGCGTTGCCACCGGAATCCAGTATCGTTCGAATAACCTCGACCGCACTCTTTTCAGTGATCTTGTCCTGTGTAACCATCCCTATGATCTCGACC
>JAUWBW010000170.1 GCA_030609665.1 Methanosarcinaceae archaeon
TGTTACTTTCTTTTCGTTAAAGAATGCAACTGCATCCTCAATTGCTTGCAGGTTATCGTGTGAATCTGACATTATTCCTATCATTTGTGTGCCTCTTTTTGTAAAGATAATTGCAATCAAATCCTCTAAAGTGTTTCTGTGTTGTGCATATATCATTGTTTCCTAAACATATATAAGAAAGTAACATATTGAGACTATAAGGGAAATTAATGGGGAAGTACAGTAGAAATAGTGGTAAACATACTACAAAAACCACTACCACTCTATTTAACAGGATGACGGTTAAGTTCATGATAACGGTGGGATTAGTTGTTGCTATCCTGATCGCTTCACTTTTTTTATTCATATCTGACAGGACACAGGATCATATCATTTCAGAAGTTCATAAGCAGGCTGAGATCGCTTTTGAGCAAATCGTTATTGCAAGAAACTTGAATGCTGATTACGGAGGCGTATATGTTGAAAAGACTGCAGGTGTTGTGTCGGACCCATACCTTGAAAAGATTGGTATGGAACCTGACATTATTACTGTGGATAACAGGACATATACACTAAAAAATCCCGCTCTCATGACACGGGAACTTTCATCCATTGCCAAAGAAGGTGAAGTTCTTGAGTTTCACATCACAAGCCTCAACCTTGTGAATCCATCCAATAGACCTGATGTTTTTGAAAAAGAATCACTCGTGTTATTCGATAATGGGATTACAGAAACAAACCAAATGGTTTTACGAAACGGTTCGAGATCATATCAGTACATGGCACCGCTATATGTTGTAGAGGGTTGCCTAAAATGCCACAAAAATTATGAAATTGGAGATGTGAGGGGAGGGATAAGTGTCTTTTTGCCGATGGACAATGCATACAGTGCCATCCAATCCACAAAAAGAAATTTACTTGCATGTGCTGTTGTTTTGATAATTGGCATAGAAGGATTGCTTTTTTTCCTCATTAACGGAATGATCACAAAACCTATCGATAATTTAAGGGTCGGAGCAAGAAAAATAGGTGAAGGAGACCTTGAATATAGGATCCCTGTAAGAAGCGATGATGAGATCGGTGTTCTCAGTACTGCGTTTAATACAATGGCATCGGAACTTGCAAAAACTATGCATGATGTAAAAGAATCTGAGGCAAAGTGGCATACCGTCTTTACAGAATCATTGGAAGGTATTACGTTAATTGATAGTGAGACCGGATATATTTTTGACTGTAATCCTGAATTTGAACACCAAACAGGAAGGAAACTCGATGTTCTGAAAAGGATGAAAATATGGGAGATGGTGCTTCCGGAAAAAGCAGATACGATGAAGGCTAAATATTATGAAATTGTCAAAAATGGTGTCGGCAGATTATGTGAATTTGAATTTCAAAGACCTGATGATGGGACTATCCCCATGGAATTTATAAGCAGTTTTGTGACAATCCAAGAAAAACGATACATCCTGTGCCTGACCCGGGATCTCACAGAACGCAAGCGAGCTGAAGAAAAACTTAAATTGTACACAGAGAAACTGAAACGTTCCAATGAACTCAAAGAACTGTTCACAGACATCCTGAGTCATGACCTCTTAAATCCTGCGAGTATTGTTAAGGGATTTACTGAAGTACTGATCGAAGGTGAAAAGGATGAGAATAAACTCTATTCACTTCAAAAGATCGAGCATAACAATGAAAAGCTCATCAACCTGATCGAATTCGCAGCTAGGTTTGCAAGGTTAGAATCGATCGAAGAACTTGAGTTTGAAAAGAAAGATATTGGTGCGATCTTTAAGGAAGTCGTGGAAAATTTCAGATTGGATCTTAATAAAAAACAGATAATGCTCGATTTTACAGCAAAGGGAATATATTTTGCAAACGTAAACCCAATAATCGAGGAAGTCTTTGCTAATCTTTTGTCCAATGCCATTAAGTATAATCCAAAAGGAAGCCGGATAATTGTGGATATTCTCGATTTGGATGACAAATGGAAAGTGACAGTGACTGACTTTGGGGGGGGATTTGCGGTAAAGACAAAGCAAAGCTCTTTGAGCGGTTCAAACGTGTTGGCAAATGCTGTGTGAAAGGAACTGGACTCGGTCTTGCGATCGTTAAGAGAATTATTGAACTGCACGGCGGAAGTGCCGGTGTTGATGATAATCCGACAGGTCAGGGATGTGTGTTCTGGGTGATTGTAAGGAAGGCCTGAGGTAATCATCACTCATAACTACAAAAAGCAATGGAATTACTCAAGCACTATAAGATTTGACAGCCTGTGATATCATAATATTTATCAAACATGTTCTCCTTTTCAATTTGTGATTCAAATGAATAAATTAACATTGTTCTTATTTCTTATTGGAATTGTTCTAGTCAGCGGATGTGCAGACTCCGACACAGGTGAAAACATAGAAAAAGTAAAAGAAGGCGATTACGTCAAAGTTGATTATATCGGAGAGCTTGAAGATGGTACTATTTTTGATACATCTATAGGACGTGAGCCTCTTGGTTTCACAGTTGGTGCAGGTCAGATGATACCGGGATTTGACCGCGGTGTTGTTGGTATGGCTGTGGGTGAGGAAAAGACCCTTACATTACCTCCTGGAGAAGCCTATGGTGAATATAGCGAGGAACAAATTCAAATGGTCAGTCTTGAATATCTTGAAAGTCTAGGTATATTTCCGGCAGTCGGAGATAAATTGGGCCCACAACAGGTACTTGTAATGAATGTCACAGACACAGAAGCTAAGATTGACTTCAACCATCGTCTTGCAGGGAAAACACTGATATTCAAGGTAACTCTTGTTTCAATTGGGCAGGAGTAATTGAATTTCATTTTTTTAAAAATTCTAACATCTAACAATGGAAAAAGAAGAAAAGATCGTGGCTGTGCTGCTTGCAATGGCAATTTTGTCACTTGGAGTAGCTTATGTCACTTTTTTTCAGGGCAATGGCGAGGGTATCAGCAACGATGCCCTGCAATTGACTGAACGATCATCAGTCGGTGATCTTGTATATTTCGAAGGATCGATCTTAAGCAAGAAATTCACATTTAAAGGTGAACATTTATTGCTGAGTGTTGATTATGACCAAAATGTTGTCAAAGTGTTCATACCAAACAACAACGGTGCAGTGGACGTTGATAATATGGTTAACGAGAATGACTATGTTCGCATACAGGGAATTATGGATGAGTATCAGGATGAGCGGGAAGTTGTAGTCCAGAACAAGAACGATGTTACAGTGCTGTGAATATCGCAATTGCTTTTCTTTCTTCATACATTTACGATGATAAATAATCGGTAGTCATTTAAACGAAAAACACATCATACTAAATATGAGAGCCTGTATCATGTGTGGCGGGGAAGGCACACGGCTTCGCCCATTGACTTTTGAACGTCCAAAACCGAGTATTCCTATTCTGAATAAGCCTTCTGTTGTACATCTTATTGAGCATATAGCAAAAGAAGGGTTCAGCGAGATTGTAGTGACCCTTGGGTATATGGCTGAGAAGATCGAGGAAGATCTTGGTGATGGGAGTATGTTTGGTGTGCATATCGATTATGTCTACGAACATGAGAAACTCGGCACGGCAGGCGGCGTTAAGAACGCTGAAAAATACTTGCGTGGTGAACCGTTCATCGTTTTGGGCGGTGACCATGTATTGAACCTGAATATCCGCGAGATGTATCGGTTCCATGAAAACACTGATGCACTCCTGACAATTGGTCTGCTCTCGATCGATGACCCCCGGGAATTTGGTATTGCAGATATGGATGTCAACAACAGGATCCATCGCTTTTCAGAAAAACCTGGTGCCGGTGAGATTTTCAGTAACCTTGCAAGTACGGGTATCTACATGTGCGATCCTGAAATATTTGATTGGATACCAAAAGATACAAAATACGATTTTGCTAAAGATCTTTTTCCTGCGATGCTTGCTAAAGATGAAAAAATAAATGGTTTGCTTGTAAGTGGAGATTGGACTGATGTTGGAAGTGCAACAGCATACAGGCAGGCACAACGCTGGATGCTCGCAACCCTGCCCGGAACTACTATCGAAGGAAATTTTAACACTAAAGATGCTCGCATAAAAGGTCCCTTTAAAATCGGGCACAATGTATCAATAGGCTCAAATTCAGCATTGGTGGGGCCAATTGTAATCGGAGAAAATACTACTATCGGGGACAATGTATTGATCGGACCCTACACTGTGATAGGTTCAAACTGCGTGATCAAAGATGATTGCAGAGTTCTGTCATCATACATTTTCAACAACATTATCATTGGTAACAATTCTAACGTATCCGGTTCAACGATCGACAACGGAACAGTCGTAGGACAAAACTGTAGTCTGGA
>JAUWBW010000067.1 GCA_030609665.1 Methanosarcinaceae archaeon
ACTTCACGTAAAGCAGGTTTCTATGGCAATGCATTCTATGGTATTGTTATAGGCCTGGTATTTTCAGGACTGCTGACAGTTGCTATATATGTAGTCGGCCTGATGAGCGGGGTGATGTAAAATGGCAGATAAAAGAGAAGCAGTGGCTGGATGGCCAACTATTAAAGGTGAATATGATGTCGGTAATGTCGAGAACTGTGTTGCAGTTATAACACTCGGTTCACACCTTCCGGGAGGTCCCCAGTTAGATGCAGGTGCGGCAATTACCGGACCATGTAAAACAGAGAACCTTGGTATAGAGAAGGTCGTCGCCCACATCATATCAAACCCGAACCTGAGATTCCTTTTGGTAACAGGTTCCGAGGTTAAAGGACACATCACCGGACAGGCAATGGTTAGTATGCATGCCAATGGTGTGGAAGATAACCGGATTGTCGGAGCAACAGGTGCGATCCCATATATTGAGAACATCAATGAAGAAGCGATGGAAAGGTTCCAGCAACAGGTTGAATGTGTTGAACTGATCGGTACTGAAGATATGGGGCAGATCACTGCCAAGATCAAGGAATGTGTTGCAAAGGACCCTGGTGCTTTCGATGGTGAACCAATAATCATGGTGGTCAAAGGAGGCGAAGAAGGCGAAGAAGAAGTAGGCGGACTTAAGCCAATGGCAGCTGAGATCGCAACTATTCGCTCCAGGATCCGGGGTATTGAGCTCGACATGATCAATGCCGGTAATATGAACAAATTCCATTCCGGAGTACATGCCGGCAAGATAGAAGGTGCAATGATCGGTCTTGTGATCACATTGTCAATGCTTGGAATGTTGCTATTCGGGAGGTAATTGATATGGCAGAAGAACAAGAATTCGGACAGGGTGTCCCGATGGTCATCAGTCCCCAGATGGGACCGATCGATTCCGCTGTTGAAAGCATCAGGTACAGGGCACAATTGATTGCACGAAACCAAAAGCTTGATTCAGGTGTAGCAACAACCGGAGTATCCGGAATTATAGCCGGCTTCGTTTTTGCAGTGCTGATGGTAATTGTGATCCCATCGATTATTTGGCAGGTGATCTAAATGAGCGATGAGAGTAATGCAATACCAAGTGTAGTTGTAGACCAAAACGATTTCAATGATGTGATCAAAAAACTCGATCTGATCGATGAGAAGGTTGAGTTCGTAAACAGTGAGATCGCACAGCGGATCGGTAAGAAAGTTGGTAGAGATATAGGAATCTTATACGGAGCAGTTATTGGGATATTGATGTTTTTATTATACATCTCAATATCATCAATTCCCTTCTAAGAGGTGTTAAAATGTTTAAATTTGACAAGAAACAGGAAGTATTCGACGTTGGCGGAGTCAAGTTTGGCGGACAGCCAGGCGAGTATCCTACAGTTTTGATCGGTACAATGTTCTACAACAGGCACAAAATTGTGACTAATGAGGATACAGGAGAATTCGACAAGGGCGCAGCAGATTCCTTGTGGAATGATATGCAAGAGATGGGAGATGTTACAGGTAACCCATACGTGAACCAGATCGTTGGTGAAACACCAGAAGCGATCAAGAAATTCATTGATTGGTTTATTGAAGTTGATGACAAGACTCCGTTCCTGATCGATTCATCCGCAGGTGATGTTCGTTCAGCAGCAGCAGACTATGTAACAGAGATCGGTGTTGCCAACCGTGCAATCCACAACTCCATTAACTCAAGTGTCCATGAGGACGAGATCGAGGCTATTACGCGGAGTGGTATGGATGCTGCAATCGTCCTGGCATTTAATGCAACCGATCCAAGTGTGAAAGGAAAACTTGAGATCCTTGAGGTTGGAGGTACAGGCCAGGATAAGGGAATGCTTGAGATCGCAAGAGAGTGCGGTATCACAAAGCCGCTTATTGATGTTGCCGCAACCCCACTTGGTGCAGGTGCAGGCGCAACGATCCGGGCTGTTACAACTGTAAAAGGTCATCTCGGTCTTCCGGTCGGGGCAGGGTACCATAACATGGCATCTGCATGGGACTGGATGAAGAAGTTCAAGAAAGACCACAAGGATGCTTACATGCCTGCTGATATCGGTACAAACCTTGTAGCGCAGATCATGGGCTCGAATTTCCAGCTCTTTGGTCCGATCGAGAACGCAACAACTGTGTTCCCTGCAACAGCAATGGTTGATATTATCCTGGCTGAGACAGCCAAGGAGCTTGGTATCGCTCTTGCGGATGAAGAGAACCATCCGATCAGCAAACTGGTTTAATCAAACCAGTTTTTCTTTTTTTTATTTTTCAATATTCTGATAGTGGCTACACTGTGTAATATGAATTTTTCATAAACTATATTTTTGTGCGCTATAAAAAATAACTATTTATTGAGAAAAGTCGAATAGTATTCTTGGGTGTGGAGACATAACTGTAACTAGGCAACTATCAACTGTGAATTTAAACATCCATTGATTGGGAGTTTTGGGGGTTAATATTTGAATGATAAGAAACAAAAACTGGATAATATATCGAATGATTTATCAAAATGTTCAGGAATTGGTGCATCTGCCATCGTTAATAAAAATGGGATCGTAGTATCATCCTGTACAAATTGTGGAGGAGATGCAAAAACGTTTGGTGTGATATCTGCTATAATGTTTGGCGCTGCTGACATCGCATCCAATGAAAGTGGGATTGGTACAGCACATCGTGTAATTGTACATTCAAAACATAACACGCTGATCACAGAGAATACGAGTTCCCAGATGTTGTTATCTGTTCTGACTGAAAATGAGCGTAGTCTTGATAGTGCACACCGTAAAATCCTGAAAAATATTGAACACGTCAGATCTGTATTAGAGAATATAACATTAAAGTGAAGACAATTAATTTGCTTTTTGGCTTGCTTTGTCATCTCGCTCTTTTTTTATCGCAGAATACAAAGCTTCCTTACTTAGCGACCTTGGATGATAGTATCTGCCCCCACATGCACCTGATATCCCCATAGCAAGGTCTGAACCATTCTCACTGATATCCACGATCAGTGCATTTACTTTACTACCAACTATCCGGCTGCATACTTGTAAGATCTCGCGTTTGATGCTTCCACCAAGATGAAGCGGAACATTTGCAGTCCCATCTGTCACAATTACCATGATCGGTACAGCAGATGGTTCTTTTTTCACTTCCCTTATGAGGGTGTCAAGCCCAACCAACATCCCTGACGCCATTGGTGTTGTGCCGCCAAAAGGTACATTTTCAAGATAATGTTTTGCAGCCTCTACCGAAGACGTGAACGGAAGTACAAGTTCTGCAGACCTTCCACTGTACGTTACCAAAGAAACACGATCCCTCCTCTGGTATGCGTCCTTTAGCAGTGCCAGTACCACACCTGTGGTTATTCGTATCTTATCTTGCTCATCCATCGAACCGGAGGTATCAAAAACAACATTGATGAGCGTGGATATCCTCCGACGTCTGATCTTTTCCCGCAGGTCGCCTTTTTTTATGGCAATGCGCCCATCCTTTGCATGTAAAGCGGCCGCCCTAACTGTCGGCGCAATCGCAATATCCGTGATCTTATCCCCGGGTATGCGATATCGAACATACCGCCCGCGCTTGCCTTTTGTCAAAACCTCGGCACGCCTGCCTGACTTCAGCCTGCCGGATGCAATTTTCTTACTCTGCTTGCTTTTTGCAAAATCGTGAAGTATCTTGCCAACGGTCTTGTCTTCCTTCAAAGCATTGTGTATCTTTTCTGTTCGCGGTTCCTCGGTCTTTTTTGGTAGATCTTCCAGTAATTCCTGTTCTTCCAACACATCAGCATCCAATCCAACAGGTTCTATGACCTCTGGTTCAACCTGTGTTTCAATCTCAACTTTGATTTCAGGTTCAACAGGTTCAGGTTCAACAGGTTCAGGTTCAACAGGTTCAGGTTCAACAGGTTCAGGTTCAACAGGTTCAGGTTCAACAGGTTCAGGTTTGTCAGGATGAACTTCTTCGACCGATGCATCAGCATCCAATCCAACCGGTTCTATAATCTCCGGTTCAACCTGCGTTTCAATCTCGACTTTGATTTCAGGTTCAGCAGGTTCTGGTTTGTCAGGATAAACTTCTTCAACCTCTACCTGTTCATCAACTTCCGTGGAAGCGGCATCACCTACGTCTGCATATATTGATTCAAAACTTCCGGTTTCCTGTAAAATTGGTTTAAAGAACACGTCCGGTTTTAGCACCAGATGGTTCGCATCAGCAATTATAAAAACATCCCTGATCTCATCAGGACGCATTTGACTCATGTTCACGCGCATCAGGTCATAGACTGCGTCTGCATCCTTATCATCAAAATCAACAACATCCACTTTCGGAATGCGCACACATAAGATCGGTCTGCCAATATGGAATACCCTTATGGTATGTTCACGCTTCACATTCCTGCGCATCCGCGAGGCGGCCGCATTGTCATCCATCTTTGACACCTGTGATATCAGAATTATTGCTATATGTTGTCCTAAACGGTCCCCTCTACGACCGCACGAAGTTGTTCTGCACTGAACTCTTCTTCCTCGAACGGTTTCTTGCGCATCCTGTGCGGTAACACCGTTTCTGCGGCTTCGATGATGTCATCGTTTGTAATACGTTCGCGTCCTTCGTACGCTGCATTGGTACGTGCCGTGCGCTCGATCATAATATCGGCACGATGCCCGTCCACATTGAAAGCGACACATATCTCTGCGATTGTCCTGAGGTTCTCCCTTGTCGTAGTGACACCGGATAGCATCTGTTTTGCCTTTACGATCTTTGAGCGCAATTTTTCCTGCTCAGGTTCAAAATCTCTCCTGAATCCGATCGGGTCATCATTGAACTTGTTTCTTCTCTCAACGATTTCGATGCGCTGCTCAATATCAGATATACCAATAACTTCGACCTGAAGTGCGATCCTGTCAAGAAGTTGCGGGCGCAGTTCCCCTTCTTCGGGGTTCATGCTTCCAATGATAATAAAATTCGATGGATGGCTGACACTCACTCCCTCGCGCTCAACCGTGTTCACACCCATTGCGGCTGCATCAAGCAATGCATCCACAACAAAATCATCAAGCAGGTTTATCTCGTCAACATAAAGAATACTGCGGTTCGCATCGGCAAGTATGCCCGGCTCAAATGCCTGCACACCTTCCTTAACCGCTTTTTCAATGTCAAGACTGCCAACTACACGGTCTTCAGTTGCACCGACAGGCAGATCGACCACTTTCGTCGAGCGTTTTTCGATCTTCAGTGTCCCCTCCTTCTGCTTATTTTTACATTCCCAGCAGAACTTATCGGGTTCGGCAGGGTCGCAGTTGAACTTGCATCCTGCAATGACCTCGATCTCGGGCAGGATCTCTGCCAATCCCCGTACTGCCGTGGATTTGGCTGTTCCTTTCTGACCTCGGATAAGGACACCGCCAATCGAAGGATTGATGGCATTCAATATCAATGCACGGAGCATATCCTCCTGCCCGACAATTGCAGATACAGGATACATTACCCTCTCGGTCCTGGTATCCATCTTTGCTATATCTTCAATTGCAGTACTGGTCTGCTCAACTTCTTCCGGAATTTCTCTGACTGTACCGCTGACTTTTATTGCGCTCATGATTATCCCCTCCTGATCTGAAACAGACAGTGGTTCTTGGATGTATGTTTGTAAATTGCGTTCATTATAGATACCTTAGAACTATCGCTGAAATGAGTGCCAGGATCAATAATATCATGGCAAAGGAAAACATTCCAAATACTATTTTCATGTGTGCTTCCTTGTTCCTATTTGCGACCCCATTCAGTTCCACTAAACTGACTGACATGGTTAAGAAAAATATAATTGCTGATGTCAGCAATAATGAACCTGCCACTATAATGTATTCGGCAGTCCATGTGAGTGCCTGTGCATTTATGAGGTCTATGAAGAAATCCTTCCCATGCCGAACATATGCAGCTGTGATCCACAATACCGTGTATGCAATTTCTGCAGCACCTATTATTACAGAGCACATTGTAAATGCTAAAAGCGTTAGCATTGCTCCAATATCAGGAATTTTAAGGTCAATTTGCCATTCTTTGTCCACTGTTACACCTTTTTTTAGAAATTGTCGATTCAGATCTATTTGAACAATGAGTATATCCTACCAACTAACATTGTTTGATTTCTCATAAAAAAGTATCTGTTCAACTATATAAAAACAACCTACATCCCCTCAAAAATACCCAATATCTGCTTTGAAAGTTCAACACTTACGTCAACAGACTTCATCAGCGTGTCAGCGCGCACAATTTCGCATCCAATGTCATCAAAGTCTGATATATCAGCCGTGTCGCGCTCATCGATGACAAATACATCAACAATGTCCTGATAACACATCGCAACACCGACAGACGAGACCTCAAATCCACGCGCCTGCATGAGTTTTCCTGCCGGACCGCTGACAGGTTCTTTGCCGATTATGGGGCTTACTGCAACGACCTTTTTTTGCTTTAGTATTTTGCGCATCCCAGTCAGTGCAAGGATTGGTCCAATACTTGTTATCGGATTGCTTGGACCAATTAACATTTTGTCGTCCATCTCAAGTGCCTCGAGTACGGCAGGTGCAATAGCGGCATCGGAAATACCGTCCATTGAAACGTCTAACACATCCGGCTCACCGTGGTTTTTGACCCAGAAATCCTGATAATGCATTTTACCCTGCGGCGTTGTTATAATCGTGGATACCGGATCTTCAGACATTGGAAGTATATCTGTTTTTATACCAAATGCGCCGCAGAGTTTTCGGATTGAGGATGTCAGGGTCCCGCCGTTTCGCAGAATATCCGAGCGCATGATGTGGGTCGCGCGGTCAAGGTCGCCGAGCATCATTCCTTCATCGAATCCCGATGACTTCATTGTTTCGTGGGTTCGGAATGTGTCTCCTGCGACTCCCCACCATTTTTCCGTGTCGAGCCTGCCTGAGAGCAGGTACAGGATAGTGTCTATATCAGGAGTTATGAGGTTACCGGACACCCAGATATCCTCTGCGGTGTTTACAACCACGGTAATGTCTTCGGGTGGGATGAGGCTGCGAAGCCCGTTTAGCAGTTTTGGTGTTCCGGTGCCGCCTGAGAGTATTATCATGGTTGGTATTTTCTTCTGTTAAGCTTAATAATCTTCGCTTGCTCTGGATTGTTCAGAATAGATATAAAAATTTCTGTTTATAGTTAAAAACCAAACAATATTAACTAATAAAATGCAAATTCCACAAATGATCAGCAATAAACCACGGAAGACACAGAGCCACAACCCTGGGCAACAACCCCGCCAAAGGAGGCGTTTTACACTGCCACCTAGGATAGCAGTCACTCAACTGTGATAGGAGGTGAGTGTCCTCTGTGGTTTTTCAGGCGTTCCGTCTGGATACGAGAAAATGCTCTAATGGATATCAATTGGATATATTCAGATAGGATGAATTGGATTTCCACCCGAACCTTCAACGTCATACTGTCAATCCAATCCAAAATCAAACCTTTTTCATTTAATGAATCAGAAGTACTGTACAACTGTAAAATGTTATATATAATGCAGAACCTCTCATAAATTATATATTGCTTAAGCATACCTTTTGTATAGGAATTCACATACAGTTTTCAGACGTAATTACAATCAAGGATCACAAGGGATATCATGCGCGCAGAGATTACATCATTATTTGGATTGAACGTTTACACCGATGTGGGAACATACATAGGAAAAGTCAGCGATCTTGTACTTGATGCAACTGGCCGGAAAGTTAGCGGGCTTGCTGTTTCAGACATTAATCGCGAGGTATTTGAAGTTCCTACCAAGGGAGTGATCATACCGTATAGATGGGTTATGACAACAGGTGATATTGTGATTATCAGGGATGTTGTCAAAAAATTCAGTCCGCCTAAAGAGACGGAAGAGCAATAATATTAACGAGAAAATTCTCCCCTATGGTCGAATTGACTCGAACTATATAATTCTATAAATTATATACTATGAAAAGGCGAGAGATCTATGCCGATCTGCGTTGCGCACCGCCTGTGATCATACGCGTTGACGGCAGGAACTTTAAGAATGCGCTGTCACGTCTGGATTTTGAAAAACCATACGATGAGCGGTTCGCATCTGCAATGGCGGACAGCGTTGAACTTTTTTTCAAAAAAAGCGGCATGGGTCCCGTGTTTGCTTACACGTTTTCGGACGAGATAAATTTCCTGTTCACCGATACCGCTTTTAACGAACGTGTTGAGAAACTCGATTCCATTATTCCAAGTTATATCAGCAGTGCCCTTACTATGCTACTCGACCTGGATGAACCGATTTCTTTTGATTCAAGGATAGTGCCCCTGAATAGTGATCAGATCATTGAATACCTGATATGGCGTCAGCGTGAGGCATGGAGGAACTGTGTCAGTTCATACGGATATTACACGCTGCGATCTGAGAGTTTGAGCGAGGTTGAGGCTGCGGCACAGATGAAAGGAAAAAAAGCCACTGATGTGCATGAGTTGTTGTTTGAAAGGGGGATAAATCTTGCAAAGATTTCCCCGTGGCAGCGGCGAGGGATTGTGATTCACAAGGAAGGGTATGTCATCGAGGGATTCAATCCGGTGGAAAATGTGAAAACAGAATCCATGCGTACAAGGGTTGTTCAAAACTGGGATGTCCCGATCTTCAATTCAGATGAAGGAAATGCATTTTTGAACGAACTCATCATTTAAAGCTTTTAAACCAAAACAAATTAAAACCACTATACAGTTATAC
>JAUWBW010000044.1 GCA_030609665.1 Methanosarcinaceae archaeon
GATGACAAGGTGCAGGTCGAAGTACGAAGTATCAAAAAACTTACCGGAACAGGGGAAAAGACTGTACGGGAGCGAATCGAGAGTGCGATCGACAAAAGGGCGGAACCTGACGAGATCGAATTTTTGATTGAGAGTGAGATCCTTGAAAAATTACGACCTTCAATGAAACATGTGGCAAAGGAAATTAAAAAAGCCATCATCAAATCAAAACCGATAGTACTGCGACACCACGCTGATGCAGACGGAATGACAGCGGCTGTGGCAATCGAACGCGCGATCCTGCCACTGATACGTGAGGTTGGAGGCGCGGATGCCGAATACCATTATTACAGGCGCGCACCATCAAAAGCACCATTCTATGAAATGATGGATATCACCCGAGATATCTCATATGCACTTGACGATACCGCGCGGCATGGTCAAAAAATGCCGTTTGTGATACTTGTTGACAACGGCTCGACAGAAGAGGACACACCTGCGATGAAACAAGCACAGGTCTATGGGATCGACATGGTCGTTATTGACCACCATCATCCCGCTGAAGAGGTTGACCAATACCTGCGCGCACATGTGAATCCTGCACACGTTGGCGGGGATTTCGGAGTTACCACAGGCATGCTGTGTACCGAAGTTGCGCGAATGATAAACCCGGGCGTGGTTGATGAGATCAAACACCTTCCTGCAATATCGGCAGTCGGCGACCGTTCAGAAGCGGATGAAGCGCGCCGTTATATCGAACTCGTATCAGATAAATATTCTCTTGAACAATTGAAAGACATTGCACTTGCTCTTGATTTTGAAGCATACTGGTTAAAGTTTAGCAGTGGTAAATGTATTGTTGATGACCTGATGAACTTAGGAGATGCCACGATACACAAAAAACTGGTAAAACTCCTCTGTGAGCAGGCAAACGGGATGATATCAGAGCAACTTGATGCGTGTCTACCAAACGTCAAATCACAGCCACTTCCAAACGGCGCGATGTTGAATGTGCTTGATGTTGAGAACTATGCACACAAGTTCACATTCCCGCCACCGGGAAAGACTTCAGGCGAAGTACATGACCGTATGTGCCATAAATTTGAGAACAAGCCTATCGTGACAATTGGATATGGTCCTGATTTTGCAGTTATACGATCAAAGAATGTGCGGATGAATATTCCACAGATGGTACGTGAACTGCATGACGAGGTCGTAGGCGCAGGCGTAAATGGCGGTGGACATCTTGTTGTCGGAAGTATAAAGTTCGTGGAAGGCATGCGCTCAGAGGTCTTGTCGAAATTGGTAGAAAAAATAGGTGCTGTGGAAGTGGATTAGATCCACTTTCCTTTCAACTTTAACGATTTATGTTTGAACTTAAACTTAGATCCAAACGGCTTAATCCACACGTACAATTCGCACCAGTGACTTAACAGGTACATCGGATAATATATCAGCACTTTTCTTGTCAACAAGCACTGCAACAAGCACGGGTTTTGCACCCAATTCACGGATCTGGTCGATCGCATCAATGATCGTTGTACCGGATGTAATTACATCATCCACGATAACACAATTCTTATTCGCTACATCACCAAAATGCCTGCTGAATGTTCCGCGCATGTTGGCACCTTCAACGTGTTCCTTATGGGAATGGAATACTGCAAACTCCGTACCAAGCTCATCTGCCATAAGACTTGCAAGCGGCACACCGCTTGATGCAATCCCCACAACGGCATCGACTTCAAGATCGGTTGACCCCATTTCTTCAAGTACAAGATCCGATAAAGTCTGTGCAATATAACGAAGCCTGTATGAACTCTTTCCAATATTGCTCCAGTCTACAGAAATGTCCTTTGGTGCGGGGGCTGTCACCTCTTTTTTAGAACGTGTCAAAAGCCATGTCACCGTCTCCCGCGAAACATTCAACTCATCTGCTATCTGTCCGGTCACAAGTCCCTGGGATTGCAGTTCAACTGCCTTTTGGATTAGATCTTCTATATTCTTCATTTTGTCCCCGCCTGATAATTATATTGATGCTGATAAGACGCATCGTTGTAAATTGTTCTTATCATTATTTTTTCTCATTTAGATATAGAACATCCGTACTGTTATACTTTTCTTTTGCGTCTCTTTTTTAATTCTGACCCGCATATCGGACATACATCGCCTTCATCAAATCGTTTCCGACATCCCACACATTGTTTTTCCCATACAAGTATATCGCGTATCTTCTTCTGGACAACCGGTTTTACATCAATGGCCAGCATCACGGCAACGTTCTGAACCGCATAATCATCAGTCAGAAGTGTTGCATCATCCTTACGCTCAAGCGCTTTTGCAAGTATATCGATATCAGTAGTGGATAACTCCTCCATATCCCGGGTATGTTCAGCCATACCAAGCACCTCATCGATCATACGGGGCAGTGGCACCTCCACCCTTGCACCATTCTCGCGTGCAAGGTCAAAACGCATAGCTGCTTCGCTGCTTTTCAGTTCATTGACAACGGATGGAACAGTTATCAAAAGAGTGCTCTCCACAGGATATCCCATAATAAAAACCGCAGAGTCTGCTATATAGTACGTCATAATGTCGCTTTCATCTCACATTAACTCTTTAACAAGCCAGCCCCAATATTTAATTGTAACAAAGAGCCCAAGCGTCATTCCGATCGCAAAAATGATGTTTGCAATCATTTCTACTTTCTCGGTGTATATTGCAAATAATGAATAACCCTCTGCAATTAGCATAAAAACAATGCTCAGGTAATAAATGTAAAAATAAGGCTTGATCCGCATGGCACTACCCAGCCGCTTGCTCAACATTGACATGAGGTACATGACAATAGTAAATGATATGACTGCAATATCCCATGTATAAACATTGTGGTGAATGTCATTCACCCCTTGTCATATGGAAATACAATTTTGCTGTTAATATCAGGGACAGTAAGCCGCCTAAGGCTTCTGATACCTCTGTGAATGAATTATCATGCAAAAATATATGCGTTGGTATTATCGCAATTAGCAAAACCAGTAACGGAATCAGAAAAAGGTAATAGTGTGTGTTCACATTGAACTTTTTCTGGTAAAAAAGCCCAATCCCGCCTATAAAAAGCACAATAACAGCAGCCACTATCCATGTATATATATCCACAGCCATCGCAATTGTTTCATAATCAACCATGCCTAACGTCTCTTCTTAAAAGCTTCAACAAACGCTTCACCGGGTGTTTTTGTTGGCGTGCCACTCATAATTCCAGAGTAATCCGAAAACGGTAATTTGACCTCAATTCCTTTGTCCCCGATCTCAAGTTCGCGTATCTCCTTGTCGTGTTTACTTCCGCGCATCTTGAGAACCGATATAGCTTTTCGCATTTCAGAACTTATTTCAACATACCGCAGAAGTATAACTGTATCCATTACGTAACTTGTTCCATTGCCTGCTATCGTCAATTTGCCGGAAAGCTCTGTCTGTTCATTGATGAATATGGTTGTTACATTCTTTGATTTTAAGAAGTCTGCAAGCAGGTGAATATGCTCACGAAGTTCCATTGTAGTTTCCAAAGCAGGCTGGAACCCATAAATGCCGTCGATCAGCACGCGTTTTGCATCCATCTTTTCGATCATCGACTTTAACTGAAGAGTATGTGCATTTGCATCGAGATCCGATGAATTTGTATGGAATATTCTGACCATTCCGGATTCGAGATATTTGCCAAGTTCATATCCAACCGACTCCGCATTCGCTTTAAGCTGCCCCTCATCTTCCTCAAAAGAAACGATGATCCCTGGTTCGCCATTCTTTGCACCTTCTATGATGAACTGCAGACCAATAAGGGTTTTTCCGGTACCGCTACCGCCTGATATGAGAGTACTTGTACCGCACAGCAGCCCTCCACCACACATCTCATCAAGACCGGTAACTCCTGTTGGTACCCGCACGTTTGTGTATTCTTTGTGTGGTGTTGACTGTACACGCTGATACACAGTAATACCATCTTCTGTTATTGAATATGTGTGCTTGCCGGTTGAAGGGTTCTGGCCCCGCATCTTGAGAACTTCCAAAGACCGCACTCTTCGATCGTTCTTGAGATCATTTGAAAGGTAAATTATACCATCTGATATATAGCTCAATTCACTTTTTAGAAGATTTTCTTCATTAAACTCCCCGGTTACGAGTACTAGGGAATTCCAACTTTTCATACGCACGAACAATTCATAATAAAAACGACGGCGTATGTTCTCATCGAGATTCATATCAATCGCCGTGATCGGATCTATGACGATCCTGTCAGGTTTAATGTTCTCTATCTCATCTTCAAGGAAAGAAGCAAATGCATCAAGCCCTTCGTTGATTATTTCGATTCCGACCGGTACATATTTGACATTGCCCTGTGCAAGCAGCGAAACATTGTAAAAACTGAACTGTGACATGAAGTTATTGACCATAGCCACCGGTTCACTAAGCGCAGTGACGTACATGCAAACCTCATCGTTGCGTGCAGCATTGAATATCGACTGCATTGCAAATGTCGTTTTTCCGGCACCAGCAGTACCCGCTATCAAAACCGTGGACGGTCTTGTAAACCCGCCATTGAGAATTTCATCAAGCCCCGGTATTCCAGATGATACTTGTTTCATAACAACTACCTATTAATAAATAAAATCGATACGATAAGTTATTAAAATACTCCCATTCGATATATCACAGAATTTTTTTAATCTTTTCTGTTGCTTTTTCCACCTCTACAAGAATTAATCCTAATCCTGCATCTGGTTCTGTCAATATGACAAGAAGTGCTTTTGGACCTGCACCCATAGCAACCAATTTCCCATGATCTGATTCGACAATCACCCTGTCAGGTATGCCTTTTCCAAGCTCTGTCGTGGCATTCTCAGCTGCACCAAGCATAGTAGCCGACATAGCAGCAAATGTTTCTGCATGAGATGTACTATCCATATCCGAAACCACGAGAAGCCCATCACGACTGGCAATTGAGGATGCATTAATACCCCCCATTTGCTTTAAGTCTGATAAGATTTTGTTAAGCATGTCGTTTGTGGAAGTTATGTACAAGTCCCCTTTTTTTTGATAGTATATATTTTATAAATGTTGTAATTGTGATCATTGGCAGTGTTTTTCGTAGCAAATGAATGTACCTCGTTGTTACATTTACTATTCTGACCCCTCAAGAATAATAAATCTTATTTTTTCTGCAATGTATGTATTGCATTTGTATTATACTATAATTCTTCAAACTATTAAATATGTTTTGTTTTAATTAAATTGTTGATAAACAATCGCGCTTTGAACAGATTTTTATCCTAAACAGTCGTTAACTAAAGCATGGACTTTGAAAAAGCAAAAGAGACGATTGTTGATCTTATTCGCACAAAAACGCAGGAAGCAGGAGTGAACAGTGCAGTTGTAGGGCTGAGCGGCGGTATTGATTCAGCACTCACAGCATATCTGACAGTTGAAGCACTCGGACATGAGAACGTACTCGGGGTACACCTTCCCGAACTTAACGTAACTCCGGCCGAGGATGTACTGGATGCCACAGAAGTTGCTGACCGGCTCAATATCGAGTTCAAAACAATTGACATATCTGAAATACTGTCCTCGTTCATGTATTCAATACCGGAAAGTAATGATGCAACCCCTCTTACAAACGGAAACCTCAAAGCACGTATCCGCATGTCAGTCCTGTACTATTATGCCAACCTGTCCGGCCGAATGGTCATGGGAACAGGTAACAAGACCGAAATAATGCTCGGATATTATACAAAATACGGAGACGGCGGTGTTGACATTGAACCTATCGGTGACCTGTACAAGACCGAGGTGATGGAACTTTCACGCATGGTCGGGGTTCCTGAAGGAATTATCACCAAACCTCCAACCGCAGGTCTTTGGGTCGGACAGACAGACGAAGAGGAACTTGGAATATCGTATGTGGTAGTGGATAAACTGCTTGAGATGCTGCTCGATGGTAAAAATCCCGAATATATACAGGATATCCTTGGTGTCTCAGGCGAGCAGATGGATTCCATCATTCAGCGCATAAGTGCGAACATACACAAAAATCAGACCCCTCCAATAGCAGTTCTTGATGATGCGCGCACGATGGAGTAATTTTAATTTTTAGACAAATGTGTCAGCAGGTTCACCTGCTTGGGAATAACTCAAAATCCTGAACACCCATTCTCACAAGCGGCTTTGCCAGGTGCCTTCTGGCTGATGGCGGTACTTCGTACAGACCAATCTCAAGGTCCCTCTCAACTTCAATGGAAACTGCCGAGTCTGCTTTTGTTTTACACTTTTTGCACCTGTATCCTTGCCCCACACCTGCGGATTTCATCCGTTTTTTGCATGACGGACAAACAGGATTTTGAGTCTCACTTTTTGCGGCAAGGGATCTTATCTGTATCTTCTCGATGTTCAGTGTATTCCCACCCACGCTGCCATAAACAACGATCTCATCACCTTCAATGAGTTTTCGCACCAGTGCCCTGAAATTCTTTGTAGGTTCGTATGCAGCACAATCAATTTCGTCTCCCTTACTGTCGCGCATAGATAAAATGACATGACCGCCCTGTATCGTTTCAGGGGCTCTGGAAACAGTGCCCTCGATGATGTACGAGTGCATCTCCTTGATATTTGAAATCCCTGTGGCATGGATCAGATGCATGTCAGTCCCCTGATTCGTCCTGTAAACAACAGAGCGCTCAATGGGTTCTGATTCGATAAAACCGGCAGCATGTGTCACATCTTCCACACTTTTCCCGCGAATTCCGAAAAGCACAGGATCAGGAGAATGCGGTACGCACACGATAAGGTCGTTTGCGCAGTCAACAGTATCCCATGTGGCTGGATATGTTTCCATGTCGGCTTTGTGAATACTTGTTTTATCAACTGACCGAAGTGTTCCCCAAACATTTTGCTCACGGTATGCTATATATTCGTATGTGTGATCCCAATCACAGTTCAGCATCGCACCACATGCAGCAAGTGCACCGATAAGCCCGCGCCCGTTCTTGAAACTTTTGTGGGGGATGTCAAGATCACGTGCAAGTTCCTTTGCGCCGTCAATTGACAATACATCCGTAACCGCACGATTGAAAAACTCGCCGAGCGCATGTCTTGTGCGCTCATGATCCTTATCCGGTACGAACACGACACCCGGATTTGTGGTTTCACTTGCCATCTCTGCAAGTGATTCGATCCTTGAAATTGCGTGATCCATCACCTTTTGCGGCTGGTCTGTATCGATATTTATCGCAACAGAAGCGTTACCACGTGTCTTGTAGGGAATTGTCGGGTTCAGACGCATTAAAAGAGGGAGACTTGTTATTGTTCCATATTCCTCCAACTCGTCCAAAAGCACTGCGCAAAGATATGTAGTACACATCCCGTCCCTTGAATCCGTGTCATCGATGCCGATTATCATGTTTCTCCGCTTGTATGCTTGTGTTGGAACGACGGTCAATTATATATAGATGTGCAAACACATAATTTAAATGTCATGGCAAAAGATATCTTGATACATCAGATCATTGATGTGTTGGAACATGCAGGATTCATTGTTTCGGATCGTTGCAATATCAGACCACGAAGCTTTGACCTTGCTGCACGAAAAGGTGATACTCTCTTATTTTGCAAGGTCTTGTATAATATTGACGGCTTGAACGAAGATACTGCACGCGAGATGAAAACACTCGCACAATACCTTGGCGGGTCAGTGCTGGTAGTTGGTGCTAAAACCCGCGACCAGTTCCTTGAAGACAGTGTGGTTTATGTGAGATACAACATTCCATCACTGAATATACAGACATTGTATGACTATTTTGTAGAGGATGTGCCCCCGCTAGTGTCGGCAGCACCTGGCGGTTTATATGTCTCGATCGATGGGGATGTTCTAAAAGCCGCAAGAATGGATATGTCCCTCTCACTTGGTGCGCTCGCGTCACAACTTGGTGTATCCAGAAGGACCATCAGCAAATATGAAGAAGGAGGCATGGATGCTTCTATAGATATTGTGTTGCAGATAGAGGAACTGCTTGATGTAGCAGTTGCACGGTCCATTGATATCCTTCGGTCATTTGAGAAAAAACCGATCGTAAGGCGGGAAACCCAGAAAAAGGTACCTGATGATAACATTTTGAGCTTAATACACACACTTGGTTATGACGTACTGCCCACGTCCCAGGCACCGTTCAAGGCAGTGTCCAGTGATGATGCGAATGTTATGTTGACAGGTGTGAGTGAATACAGCAATGCCATGATCAAGCGTGCCCATCTTATGAGCAGCATATCTGAAGTGACAATGACACAATCCGTTTTCATAATAGAAGGGGACAGCAAGTTGAAATCCGTTGACAGTACGGTACTCATTGAACGAAGGGAACTTGATAAACTGTCAGATTGTGATGAACTGGATACGCTGGTCCATGAGCGGAAGAAAAGACATAGCCCCAAAACCTAATATATATTTATCCCGTATGAACTCACAATGAGCAATACCAATACTTCTACAACTAATACTACTGTTGCCAATTCATCTATCGTCACAAACATTGCGGTCTTGGTTTCAGGACGGGGCTCCAACCTTCAGGCCATGATAGATAATATCGAGAATGGCAATATCAAAAATGCGAATATTAGCGTAGTCATTAGCGACGTGGCAGATGCCTATGCCCTTGAACGCGCAAAAAAACACGGCATCGATGCGATCTTTATCGATCCGAAAAGTTTTGCAAACAAAACCGAATACGAACAGGAACTCGTAAAGATCCTTAACAGTTATGATACCGACCTGGTAATACTTGCCGGATATATGCGGATCGTCGGCAAAGAGGTCATTAGTGCTTATAAGAACAGGATACTGAACATCCATCCTACCTTGCTGCCATCGTTTACCGGATTGCATTCCCACAGACAGACGCTCGATTACGGAGTTAAGGTGTCAGGGTGTACTGTACATTTCGTTGATGAGGGAATGGATACAGGCCCAATCATTCTGCAAAGTTGTGTTCCCGTGCTTGAAAACGACACCGAGGATACGCTTTCGGAACGTATTTTGGAACAGGAACATAAGATATACCCTCAGGCCGTGAAGTTGTTCATTGAGGGTAAACTTAAAGTGGAAGGGCGGATTGTTAGAGTTTCAAAATAGAGTTAATACTATTGTAAATTTATACTACCAATTAATACTACTAATTTATTCACGTACATATAACATACATAACCAAATGGTGAGGAAACATGTCTTATATTTCAGAAATTGATCCCCAGATTGCAGAAGCACTTGAAAAAGAGGCGGAGCGTCAGGATTACAAACTTAACCTGATCGCATCAGAGAACTATACGAGCCGTGCTGTAATGGAAGCACAAGGCTCAATTATGACCAACAAGTATGCTGAAGGATATTCCGGTAAACGCTACTATGGTGGCTGTGATTTTGTTGATATCGCAGAAGATCTTGCGATCGAGAGAGCGAAGGAGATATTTGGTGCAGAACATGTGAACGTTCAGCCACATTCAGGGTCGGGCGCGAACATGGCAGTCTATTTTTCAGTGCTCGAAATTGGCGACACCATCATGTCCATGAACCTGACACACGGCGGTCACCTCTCACACGGCAGTCCTGTGAACTTTGCAGGTCAGTTGTACAATATCGTGCCATACGGCGTTGACAAGGAAACCGAAGCACTTGATTATGATGCTTTGATGGAACTTGCAAAGGAAAGCAAACCAAAGATGATCGTTGCAGGTGCATCCGCATATTCACGTGCGATCGATTTCAAGCGTTTCAGGGAAATTGCAGATGAGGTCGGAGCATATCTTCTGGCAGACATCGCACACATCGCAGGACTTATTGCAGCAGGTGTACACCAGAGTCCAGTTCCCTATGCCCATTTTGTTACCACCACAACCCACAAGACATTGCGCGGTCCACGCGGTGGTATGATCCTGTGCAAGGAAGAGTACGCAAAGGGTGTCAACAAGGCAATATTCCCAGGGATCCAGGGCGGTCCATTGATGCACATTATTGCAGCAAAGGCTGTGGCATTCAAGGAAGCACAGGGACAGCGATACAAGGATGACCAGGTGCAGACAGTCAAAAATGCAAAGGTACTGGCTGACAAATTGATCGAACTTGGCTTTGATCTTGTCTCGGGTGGTACTGATAACCACATGATGCTTTTGAACCTCAATAAGTTCGATATGACAGGTAAGGATGCAGAGGCTGCATTCAGCAAGGCGGGAATTATCCTTAACAAGAATACGATCCCATTCGAAACCAGAAGTCCGTTCATCACAAGCGGTGTAAGAATTGGTACTCCGGCTGCGACCACAAGAGGCATGAAAGAACCGGAGATGGAAGAGATCGCACAGATGATCGCTACTGTCATCGCAAATGTGGATGATGAACATGTACTTGACAGCGTCAATGCGGATGTTCAGCAGCTTTGCAGCAGGTTCCCTATATACAAGAACTTGTAAGACTTATTGAAGTGTAGAAATTTACTATATTTAAATTTAAATTTAAACTTAAACTTAAACTTAAACTTAGCATCAGGTGTGATATACAATGTCAGATGAGGGTGTTGATTCAAAAATAATCGATGGCAGGAAACTTGCAAAGAAATTGGAAGCAGAAGTTAAAAAAGGCGTGGAGGAACTGAAACTCGATCGTGGGACAACCCCTGGTCTTGCAACGATCCTTGTAGGAGAAGACCCTGCATCCAAGATGTACGTCAGGTTAAAGCACAAGGCATGCGAGAGAGTGGGAATTCATGCAGAGGATATTCCACTTCCCGAAACCACTACACAGGAAGAACTTATCGAACATATCAATACGCTGAACAACAGGGATGATATTCACGGTATTTTGGTGCAACTTCCACTTCCCGGGCATATAAACGAACAGGCAGTAATGCTATCGATCGATCCATCCAAGGATGCGGACGGTTTCCATCCCTACAATATGGGACAACTTTTGATCGGGAACGAGGGATTTGTGCCGTGTACACCAAAAGGTGTGCTCTGCGCACTTGAAGAGTATGATGTCGAGATACAGGGCAAACACGCTGTGATCGTTGGACATAGTAATGTGGTTGGTAAACCAATGGCTGCAATACTTATGAACC
>JAUWBW010000176.1 GCA_030609665.1 Methanosarcinaceae archaeon
AATGCACAGACAACCAGCATCTAACTGCGATTGTGGTTCCGCTTTTTATGTTGCCGCCTTTTTCCAGAGGCAGGCTTGTCCATCTTATTAACCGGCTTTGACAACCCTCTTTCCGGTTTCTTAATTACGATCTTCTCCATGGCAGGTAGTTTCATTTCCTTAATGTAGACATCATTGTCTCTAAGCACACTCGCAAAGTTATCGCGGTCCTTTTCGGAAAGGATATTTATCGCTTTTCCTTCTGCTCCTGCCCGTGCAGTTCTTCCGATCCTGTGAATATATTGTTTGCTCTCCCTGGGAATCTCGTAATTGTAAACATGGGAAACACCCTGTATATCGAGTCCCCTTCCGGCTACATCTGTGCATACAAGAACAGATACTTTCCCGGAATGGAATAATTGCATTATGTTATTTCGTTTGTTCTGTGTCAATCCGCCATGAATTGCAATGGCATCGATGCCTGCATTTCTCAGTTTCTTTGCAATTTTGTCAGTGTTTCTTTTTGTGTTGCAAAAAACCATGCCGAGGTTCGAGCTTTCATTCTTCAACAGGTGTACGAGCAAAGACAATTTCATATTGGCATCTACCTTATAGACTACCTGATTCAGTTTGGAAGGGTCAATATAAGAGTCTACAGATACCTGAACCGGATTATACATGTACTTGCGGGAAAGCTTGACAACATCTTTTGTAATGGTTGCAGAGAACAAAAGGGTCTGCCTGTTTTGAGGACATTTCTTGATAATCTTTTCCACATCCTTTATGAATCCCATATCAAACATATGGTCTGCTTCATCAAGAACAAGAGTTTTCACATTATTGAATTTGATCGTATTTCTGTCGATATGATCGAGTAGCCTGCCCGGTGTTGCCACAACAATCTCGGCAGTTTTCAATCCTTTAATTTGCGGATTGATCCCTACGCCGCCGTAGATAGATATGACTTTCAATGGGTCGTATTTCGAGAATTTCTTGAAAGTATTTGCCACCTGCTCTGCCAGTTCTCTTGTGGGGGTCAGGATCAAAGCCTGAATTCCGTATCCTCTATCGGAATTTTGTATTATGCCTGAAGCAAATGCGAGTGTCTTTCCGGAACCTGTTGCGGATCCGGCAATAACATCTTTTCCGTCAAGGATCAGGGGAACTGATTTTTCCTGTATTTCTGTGGGGTTTTCAAATCCCTGTTCATCTATTGATCTCAAAATGGGATTACTGATACCAAGTTTTTTAAAATTATCCATAGTTAGACTTTCCATGATTTGTCTGAAAAAGCGGATTGATCGCTTTTTCATAGTGTGATATGTAAGATATATTAAAAACAATTAAGGGATAAAAACAAAACTTTAAAAAAGTTAAGATTAATTTACTGCTTAAAAGTTAGTGATGCTTATACGGGTGAACTCTCTCTTATACTTTTTCCTATTTCGATGATGTGATTACCCGGTATTCATTGTTTTTCTAAAGGTTCCGATTAGAATGGTGTGCCGCTTCGCAAAAGACGTTTCCGGTTTGTTTGCGCGCCACCACATACAATAGACCGCCTGTAACACTACGAGGCTTGCTCATCCATCATAAAATAACATCTATGCCCTGTGTTACTTCTGGCCTATATGGAATATTCGCATAATGCCAATGGCAGAATATGAGACAACACTCACAAAGAACAAATAAATAATTCTGTCAATTACAGAAACAATGGTTGCAATATTGATGGGAATTCCCACCATGGTATACATTCCTATCATCACGATCGTTTTAAACCCAAATCCTCCCGGAACAGGAACTACAGAGATGATCCAGAGTATAAGGGACAGGGACACCACAAGCTGGAGGATGGAAATATCATATCCGGTACTGTGAAAGAGGACGTATGATTTGGAATAAATGAATGAGTACATGAGCACTGCGAGGCCCACATCCTTTGCAAGGGTCTGTTTGTCCTTCAGAATTGAAGTGTAGGTCTTTTTGAATTCCGTAAGGTTGTGGACAACGATTTCTTCAAATATATGGTATGAGCCAAATCTGTTTCTGATAAATTTGATTGGGGTAAAATTGTATATCCGTTGCAGGTTCAACTGGCAGAAATTGATAATGGCTGTTCTTTTGATCTTTTGCCTTGACAGGTATGCAGCAAGTGCCGAAGAAAACAGGATAAGGACCATAATTTCCATCAATACCGACAGCCACCCCGGGATGTTCAAAAACAGGAATCCAAAAAGCAAGGAGAATATTATAAGTGGGGCAAATACAAAATTATTGGTGGTCTGGTCCATGGCAATTGTGGCATACCAGTTTGCATTTTTGGAATTCTGCGAGACATTTTTAAGAAAAGATACCCGTCCAAATCCACCAAAGGTTCTTGCGCGAAGCACATTGGTACTCATGCAATTCCCGGCCAGCAGCCCCATAAACAGGGTTGTGAACTTGATATGTTCTATTTTGTCAACAAGATGTTTCCATTTCAGGGTCCATATCAGAAACCCTGAAAGTTCCAACAAAAATGCAAGTAGTATGAAATATGGATTTATGGAGCGCAGGATAAGTGCCAGTTGTTCAACATCTATTAACCAGAGAATGATGATCGCACCAATCAGTCTGGCCGAAAATAATATGTTGCCAAGTTTCATTGGTAGTAACAAGGATTACAGATTTAATAATTTTGTCATAAGGCTTATTCTATTTTATGACTATCATTTAAAGTAAAAAAAGTGCGCAGAGCAACCATCTCACAGTCACTGACCCTGCTTTAGAAAAGCAGAGCATCAAAATCATGCTCAGGATTTATATTACAAATGAATAATGTCTCCAGAACTGGTCAGCGTGTACGGAACCATCCCATGAGACGCCAGAGGAGGAGGTTACTTACTTCCTGGATATCTTTGCGGTTGATGATAGCTATAAAGATTGGATAAATTCTGGTGTGGATGGCGCAAGTGTGTACTTTATGGAAAAGTTTGATGTCAAGTTAAAGGTTGTGGAGATTTATGAAGTTGAAATTCCAGAAGACCAGGCGAGTAAAGCATTAGATCAGATTGCCTCAATATCACTCATATCAATAAGATTGATATTTGAATTTGACAAAACTTTCAAAGCGGACTTGATATCATCGACCCGTACGATCAGCAATGCCATCTCTGACTTTGTGACAAAAGCGTATGCATAATCGATGTTGATATTGTGCTCACCTAAAACGTCTGCAATGACTGATAAACTACCCGGCACATCATCCATTTCGATTCCGAGCACGCTTGTTTCAGATACTGTAAAACCTGCATCATGCAACACATTATGTGCCACATCAGGCTTGTCAACAACCATCCGTACGATTCCAAAATCTCCCGCTTCTGCGATTGTAAAAGCACGTATGTTCACATCAGCATTCTTAAGATTGGAAGCAATACTCGCAAGTTTGCCGGATCTATTCTCTGAAAACAATGATATCTGCTTGATGATCTTATTTTCCATTTAACTACCCCTTGTTTATTGATTTGGTTTTAAGTTTTAATTTAGATTTAGATTTAAATCTAACATGGTTATATCTTTCTATTATCGATAACTTTTTTTGACTTGCCCATTGACCTTGGCAGAGACCCGTTCTCAACCAGTTCTACCTTAACGGCAAGATTCAACACGCTTTTTAGGGAAGATGCTACCTTTTTCTCAAGTGACATGATGTCAGTTACCTTATCGCTAAATGCAGCATCTGTCATCTCGATCTGAACTTTCATGGTATCCAGTTCATTCACACGATCAACAATGATCATGAAGTGCTCTCCAACCTCCGGTATGTTCATAAGAACAGACTCTATCTGACCAGGGAATACATTGATGCCACGTATGATGAGCATATCGTCAACACGTCCCAGTACACGCATGATACGTGGATGTGTGCGCCCACACTTGCATGTTTCACTGGTTTTGACCGTAAGGTCACCAATTTTGTATCTGATAAGCGGCAAAGCCTCTTTTACAAGTGTCGTGATAACAAGTTCTCCCCGCTCACCATCAGGAACCGGCTCACCTGTCTCCAGATCAATGATCTCAACCAGGAATTGGTCTGCCCAGATATGTATTCCATCCTGATACGTGCATTCCGTAAACAGTGGTCCGCTAAGTTCGGAAGTCCCGAATATGTCATAAGCCTTAATACCGCTTGATTCTTCAATTCTTGTACGCATCTCTTCAGAC
>JAUWBW010000213.1 GCA_030609665.1 Methanosarcinaceae archaeon
ATACAATTCTCAGAACAGCAAATACGCCGACGCTTGAAAAACGTATTGTATTTCATGGTCGTGGTTCAGGAACGTGCCGCGCTGCGCGCGTGTGGTCGTACCGTTTTTAGCATATGTATTGACCATTTACATCTAAAGATATTGTAGGGTTGACGTGACACTAGGTCAACCGGATATCGGAACAGTGCCCCCATCTAAACTTGCACTTCAATCCTGATCAGTATAGACCATTGTTCCGATCCCGGCATCCGTGAACAATTCAAGCAAAATTGAATGCGACACACTGCCATCGATTATATGCACCCGCTCAACTCCGCTAATGGTGGCTGCTGCTGCACTTCGCATCTTTGGGGTCATACCACCGGATATCACACCCTCATCGATCAGGGTCTCTACATCTTCGACCGTGACCCTTGATATGCGTGTTGACTGATTCTTTATATCTCTTAAAAGACCGGGAACATCTGTCATAAGTATCAATTTTTTGGCATGAAGTGCCGCTGCGATGTCGCCTGCCACAGTATCTGCATTAATGTTCAATGCATTTCCGGCCGCATCCATTGCTATAGGGGATATCACAGGAATGTAACCCTCCCTGGTAACAATATTGATGATCTCGGGATTGATGATCTCGGTCTCTCCGACCCATCCAATATCAACATGCTGCTCTACTCCTTCAATCACAACACGCTGGGCGGGTTTCTTTTTGGCAAGTATCATTTTCCCATCCTTCCCTGACAGGCCAATTCCCTTTCCGCCGTGCTGCCCGATGAGCGAAACGATCCTTGTGTTGATATTACCCACTAAAACCATGCGCGCGATCTCAAGTGTCTCATCGTCAGTGATCCGAAGCCCTCCGACAAATTCAGGCTTCTTACCCATACGCTGCATCTTCTCGGTTATTTCAGGACCGCCGCCGTGAACCAGAACAGGATGTATCCCAACATAGCGCAAAAGAACAATATCCTGAATAATCTCATCCATGATCTTTGGATCGACCATTGCATGTCCCCCGACTTTTATTACCATAATCGAATCATGGAACTCCCTGATATACGGCAGGGCTTCGATCAATACATTTTCCCTTTTATGTGGCATGGGTCTATATTTTAGCATCTTAGTGTTTAAACTTTTGTATTAAGCACCGGTGTAAGATCAATGCTCAGTGAAATATCTAAATCAAAACTGGCAAGCAATGCTTCAGGCTACTGAGGTTGCATTGACTATAGCTTACCCCAACCGCAGCAGAGATCGTGGATGACAAGCGGATCGTGTATATTCCACTGTGGAAATGGCTTTTGGAATATGGTTGAAGGTAGACCCTGCATAAAATAGATGCCACCAACACCAACACAATTACAGAAAGAAAGCTTTTATACAATTCCTTCCATACGTATTGAAGAGGTATTGAGTATGTATGTCAAAAAGACGATCACTCTTCCACAAGAGTTAGAAAAAGAAGTGCAAGACCTGCTTATCGGAAAATATTATGCAAATATGTCCGATGTTATTAGAGATGGTATCAGAAGAGTTCTTAAGGATTATGAACTAAATCGCGAAATTAACGCTGTTGCCAGACTCTATGAGGAAGATAAGATAACGATCAGGGAAGCTTCAGACATCACCGGCATTCCACTAAGATCAGTTCTTGGTGAATTTGGTAAAAAAGGCGTGTATATTAGATACGGCGAAGATGATCTCAAAGAGGATCTTGAATGATCGTTGTCAGCGTTTCCACACCCCTTATGCATTTTAGATCGATCCCAAAATTATCGATATGGCGATCGATCAGTTTATCCCTTCATTTATCCACTACTTCCCAATACCCACCTCTGGCAGCTCCGATGCGCCGGAGCAAACCTTTATCTTTCAACTTAGCGAGGTTTACCTCAATTTTTCTCGAGGAAATTCCCACTAATTTGGATAATTCTTTTGCAGAAATAATTGGTTCTTTCTGAATAAAATCAATAATCTTTTTCTGGTTTTCGGTTAATTTTTCACCGACCTTTTCACCGACCTTTTCACCGACCTTTTCACCGACCTTTCCTCTGACCATATCCGAAACTTCGGATATCTTAACTAACGGAAACGTGATCTTATAAAAATCAACATCACCTGAAACCACTGGTTCATCTTCATAATAAGCTTTCCAGCCATTGAACATTTTATCAAAACCTGAACCTGCATTCTCAGACAGTTTGATCACCCTGAATATCCTCGTAACAATCGAGTTTCTTGGCATAGTGAAATCTTCTTTTCTGATAGATTCGATATCCTTGGGCAAACTGCCCGGATTCATAAACTCGATCCGATCAAGAAAAACCCTAATCCTTGGTTTCATGGGGCTGAAATAATCGGAATGCATCAAAAGATTCACAAGAGCTTCCCTGATCGCAATAAGCTGGGGTTGGCTATCAGTCGCAAACCCATCTGCCCTCATTGTAAAAGGCAGATCGATCTTTTTTATTAGGCGTTCAAATATGCTAAAATAAAACCTGAATAGATTCTCTTCCTCATAAAGCCTGTAATTGTACCTTGTCGGTGCATTGGCATAAGACGTACCCATAATTTCAAGATAATCAACCCTGAAATCAGTAAGCAGGCGGTTGATATTATCCTCATTGCCAAAAACCAGCAAGCCCCCGATCGTAACTTTGCCATCAACCACAACCTGCAACTTTTCAAGCAGCTCATCGTTTGATAATTTGTTATACCTATGCTCAGGATTCACATTCTCCAGATAGGTTCTGTAATCTGTGATCGTCCTCTTGTCCAGATCATCAACCGTAAAATTCGTCAGTTCCTTATCCTTCAAACCAAATGCAGAATCCCTATAAATTGCATCAATCTCCGCATCCGTAGCTCGCTGGTCTCCGCTACCTGTTCTGAAAAAAGTGTTCTTTCTTGAATTGAAATAAACAGGTTTCTGTTCAGATGGAGGAACATAAAAAGCAAGAACAACCTTTCCATCAAGGTTATACCTCACACATCGAACTCTGATCTTTTGATTGAACTTATCCCCTCTAAGAGCAGTTGTGAAATCCTGCTCGATTTTTTCGGCATCATCAACACCACTGATCTTGAAAGTC
>JAUWBW010000077.1 GCA_030609665.1 Methanosarcinaceae archaeon
CTTATGAAACCCAGGAAGAAGAAATATCCGGTACAGTGATAAAGGTAAACACTGCGACGATCATATATCAGGATGAACAACTTGGTCAGGATATTAATGTAAACCTACAAAATGAGATAAGTCAGGGTCATGTGCAGACTGGCGTGCAATCGCCAACAGCGGGGTCCCAGTTGATAACGATTCGTATTGTCCTGCCAGGTGGAATCGGACTGCCATCAAGTGTCACCTCTAAACTGATCGATTCACAGATCACTAATCTGGCACAAGAAAACAATATTATGAACTTTAAAAAGGTCGGTACCAGGGAGACCAATGTTAAAGACGGCTCAAGTGTAACTGCAAATACCTATTCCGGTACAATTACTTCCAGTGATGGCAGGAATAGTGTATCAGTTGATGTGATGGGGATCATTGTTCCATGGTCAGGTTCAGGTTCGAATATAATTGCGATTGGTATCGTTCCTGATGGTGATATCAAAGTAAAAACTGAGCTAATTGATCTGACTGTTATTACAATTGATGGCAATGCCGAAATTGAAGAAATGTTGGAATTGATTAAAACCATAGAGTAAATTGATCGTATTAGTTTAGCTTGTAGGGCAGGATAAATGCGGGGCATGGCTAAAAAAATCACCGCAAAGGGCGCGGAGGACGCAGAGAAATGCAGAGGGAGCAGAGAATACAGAGGGCGGCACAATCGATATATCCACAGATATATTCACAACGCATCATAAATTGCATCATTCAATGAGGTGTACATATAGTTAAAATAGCAATCACAGGAAAGGGGGGTGTGGGTAAAACCACATTTTCCGGAACTCTTGCAAGGATGCTTGCGCGTGACGGATACGATGTACTTGCAATTGATGCCGATGCAGATATGAATCTCGCATCAGCTCTTGGTATCGACAATCCTCCGCGTCCGCTTACCGATTATAAGGAGATGATCGATGAGCGTGCAGGAGGCGAAGGCGGAGTTTTTAAGTTGAACCCAAAGGTCGATGACATTGTCGATAATTTCGGGGTCGTTGGCCCTGATGGTGTCAAGATGCTTGTCATGGGCACGATAGAGAACGGCGGTAGCGGTTGCATGTGTCCTGCCTCTGCATTTTTGCGCGCGCTTTTACGTCATGTTGTGCTGAAGGATAACAGCGCAGTGATACTTGATATGGAAGCCGGGATCGAGCATTTGGGGCGCGGCACTACGCGTGGCATTGATCTTATGATCATTGTTGTAGAGCCCGGCATGCGTTCGATCGAGACTGCGTCCCGGATCAAGGACCTTGCGAGCGGTATTGGGATCAAACATCTTGCTGCGGTTGTTAATAAAGGGTCGTCAGAACATGTTTTGTCACATCTTGGTAAACTGGGGATACCAGTGTTGGGTGAGATCAATTATGATACCGAACTTGTCCGTGCTGATTTGGAAGGGTTGGCGCCGATTGATGTTGGTGGCATGGCGGTTGAATCGATGCTGGCAATAAAAAATGGTATTCTGAATATGGTTGACAAAATTAGCATTGATCATTGATAGGGCTTGTAAATGCTGAAAACATATGCATATTCATTTTTTTAAATGAATACGTATTTATAATGTAACATTAATATGTATATAAAGTAACATTAATATGTATATAAAGTAAAGTTGTTATTGTAACACATGTCATGTTACAATTTATGGTGCAGTAATCTATTATCTTTTGATCAGGGTGATTATCTAATGGATAAAAAAACGGGATGTGACAATGTTTCAGATCTTTTGCACATAGTACTTTTTGGTGGATTTCCTAAAAAAATGACGGAAATCGTTGGCGAAAATGCTGCTGCAATGTTACTTCGTGAATGCTCAAAAGAATCTTTTTTGTCAGCATTATCCCAACCTGATTGTAAGTTAAAACCAGTTGAGGACATTGTTAATCTTGCAAAACAAAATGATTATTCTGCATTATTCGATTATTGTTATCATGTACTTGAGCGAGTTGGATATCCTTATGAAAAAGAAGTGGTGGTTGATAATGAATCGACTTACTCCGTGAAGGTCACTAAATGTCCACATATTGATTTTGTTAAAGAACAACCGATTGCGTGTAATGTGTGCAAGGGTATGAAACTTGGAATACTTGAAGCAATATACGGGGAGCCAGTTGAAATTGAAACACTAAAAGACATGGCACAGGGTGATGAATATTGTTTATCTGTATTCAAAAAGCCTGCAAAAAAATAGTTTTCACGTTTCTTCACATTTGATTTTATTACCCGGCATAAATTGTTATTGCCGAATTTATTTTAGAATCCATCACCTAACACATTGTTTCCAGTTCTTTTTAGGATGACAAAGAATAAGTAAGTAAATCACATATTACTTTTGTGCATAAATCCAATTGATACGGAATCATTAGCATTGGATGTTGAATGGCATTATTTATATATTGAATACTTGATATATTATAAAGTACAATGGATATGAAAATGATAATTATTCACTCATTGTATCAATATTATTAGATCATACAAAATGGTGAAATGATGGCTGATGATGCCGATGAAAATTCAGAAACGACTCGTTCCAGTGAAATAGCCGATAAGAAAAAGGCGGATCGTGATTTACTCTTAAAGAAGTTCCGCCAAAAGAAGGATCAACTTGGAGTCGGCCAGTCATCAGATTCAAAAAATGATGACAAATCCAGTTCTATTTCTGCGGTGCGTTCAGCGTATGGGATAAAGAAAAGCGAATTATCTGAACAAGTGAGTGGAGAATCCGATGAGGGCGGACCAAAGATATTCAAGCCAAAAGCAGAGTTAGAACCCAAATCGGCAAGTTCTGAGATTTTAGAGCCAGAGGACACTGACAAGACCGTTGGATCGGAGGATGAATCTGGAATTCTTACATCTTCGGATAAATCACGAGATTTATTGAAAAGGCTTGCTGAGAAAAAGGCTTCTGAAGAAAAAAAGGAAAGTGAACTTGGAATACTTGCGCCCAAGCCATCATTGCCCGAAACATCCACCTCGGAACCATCCACATTACCAAAGGTGCCGGATGAAGAA
Source organism: Methanosarcinaceae archaeon (assembly GCA_030609665.1). GTDB lineage: Archaea > Halobacteriota > Methanosarcinia > Methanosarcinales > Methanosarcinaceae > Methanovorans. Next base: position 3,049 of record JAUWBW010000077.1, read on the forward strand.
GTTGAACGTGAAGAAGAAACAATTTCACATGATCTTTTACAACCAACAGTGGAAGAAGTAGAGGAAGAATTAGAATCTGGAAAAATTGAAGGGATCGGGGAAGAAAAAGAAAAAATTTCCGCAGAAGATGAAGGGCAGGAAATTCAAGAACCTCCTCTGGAAGAAGCTGTTGAACCCGTTGAAGTCGAAGAAACAGCAAGCGATCTGGTAAAGGATCTTATTGAAGAAGCAAGTACCAGAGACATTGTTCAGGATACAGGGCAAACGGAAGAAGAAGTAGAGGAAGAAGCGGAAGAAGAAAAGATTGGTTTTGTAGGCAAGATCAAGAACCTGTTCAAGCAGGAAGAAGTTGAGGTTGAGCCATATGATCCACAGTTACATGGTCCACTTTGTATATTCAGGGGTGTAGAAGGATATAAAGAACTTGAACGCCATTGGGTAAACGAACCTTATGCTTTTGTTGTGGTTCTTTTTAATGAAGATAAAAACCACTCCATCTATTATGTGGTTGAACCGGAACTTTCAGAATTTGAAGAAACCTTTTTGACAGAGATCAAAGACAGGCTTCGTGATGTTCTTTTGGTAGAGGAATTGGGTGAAGAGGAACATAAAGAAGCGGTACTTGAGAAAAAGATTCGTCTGATTGTCAAGGACTATGCTATAGAGATCACTCCTCCAATGCTTGCAAAGATATCATATTACATCAAACGTGATTTCATCAGGTTCGGAAAACTTGACCCTCTCATGTTTGACGACACTATTGAAGATGTATCAGGAAATGGTCACGACACACCGATTTTTCTATATCATAAAGAATATACCAACATTGAAACGAATATTGTATATCAGGAAGATGAGTTGAATTCCTTTATCATCAGGCTTGCACAAAGGAGTGGTAAGCATATATCTGTTGCAGAACCGATGGTCGATGCAACTATGGCAGATGGTTCCAGGATCCAGATGACTTTGGGTACTACGATTACCACTCATGGAAGTACTTTCACTATCCGTAAATTCAGTGATGTACCTATCACACCGATCGACCTGATAAAATGGAATACCTTTTCAGCCGAATCAATGGCATACATTTGGTTGTGTATTGAAAACAACAAGAGTCTAATATACGCCGGAGGTACGGCTTCCGGTAAGACATCATCCCTGAATGCAGTTTCATTATTTATTCCTGAAAAAGCAAAGGTAATTACGCTCGAAGATACACGTGAATTGAAACTCCCACATATTAACTGGATACCCGGTCTTACCAGGGATTCGTTCACAGCAGATGAGCGTGGTGCGGTCGATATGTACGATCTCTTAAAAGCAGCACTACGGCAGAGACCGGAATTCCTGCTTGTGGGTGAGGTTCGAGGTAAAGAAGCTCTTACGCTTTTCCAGGCAATGTCTACAGGTCACACAACTTTCTCGACCATGCATGCAGATTCAGTTTCATCAGCAATCCACAGGCTTGAGAATCCACCAATAAGTGTGCCGCGTACTATGATCCAGGCATTGGATATCATGAGTATCCAGACGCAAACCTATTCAAAAGGAAACCGTGTCAGGAGAAATACAAAACTTGTAGAGATCGTAGATATTGATCCGAATACAAGGAACATACGGACAAATGATATTTTTGTATGGGATTCGACAACTGATACTTTCCACAGGACCGGTGAGTCAAAAGCCCTTTCCGATATACAGATGCGAAGAGGGTGGACCAGTGGACAGGTCAGACAGGAATTGATCTATCGCCAGAAGGTACTGGAGTATATGGTTAATAACGATATTACTGACTTCCAGGAGATATCCGGTATAATCAATGCTTATCAGGCAACTCCTGAAAAGGTACTTAAGAAACTCAAGCTGGTTGAGTAATATTTTTTATGTGTGGTGAAGTGATGGAAAAAAACACACCTTCAGCAGATGAAGATACTTCAATTATTGCTGATCCAGAGTCTGATGCAGGACTCGATTTAGCAGACGCTGTCGAATCCGAATCGTCTATCCCACCTGAATCCAAAAAAAGCCGAAAGAAAAAAGGTAAAAAATCAAAAAATGGTGGAAAGGATTCAGTTTCTGTTATCGATGTTTATACCAAAAAAGCCACTGCACTTTTGAGTTTGTTCAAGAAGGTCCCATTTGTTCTCTTAGGGGACAGGATGAAAGCCAAAAAAAGCAAGTATGCCAATCTGCAGCTTAAGCTTAAGCAGGCAAGGATTCCGACATCATATGAGATGTATATCTCAAACGCCATTTTTTATTCTATCATAAGTGGAATTATCGGTGCAATACTGGGTCTTTTTACTACCTACATTGTCTTGCTTGTTGTTGGTTTACCTGATAAGCTCACAAAATTGACGTTTGGACCTTCAACTGCATGGATACTTGATTATAAGGAACTGATTGTAGCTTTTTTCATCATTATAGTTTTGACTGCGTTTTTTGGTGGCATCACTTATGCACTCTTTATGATATATCCCGGATTCCAGGCAAGTGAACGCAAAGGAAAGATTGACAGGCAGCTTCCTTATGCTGTTACATTTATGTATGCCTTGACCAAGGGCGGCATGAATATCATAGATGTGTTCAGGTTGCTTGCACGTTCAGAGGATACGTATGGGGAAGTATCCAAGGAAGTTGATACATTCGTACGCGATATGGATTACTTCGGACATGATCTGAGGACTGCACTTGCAAATGTCAGTGAGATGACACCATCTTCAAGGTTCCAGGACCTTATGTATAACCTTCTGACTGTTATTGACAGTGGGGGTAACATTTCCAGATATTTCCAGGATAAGGCTGACCAGTATCTCCAGCAAACTATTATTGACCAGAAAGGATTTTTGGAAACACTGGGATTGCTTGCAGAATCGTACGTGACGGCATTTGTTGCCGGACCATTGTTCATAATCATTATGGGTGTCATGATGGCTGTGATGGGTTCGGGGACAACGATGATGGTCTATGCCATCATATATGCAGTTCTTCCGATAGGTTCTGTCATGTTTGTGGTCATGATAAGTATTATCACACCCGGTGAGATGGGTGAGCCTGCACTTCTGCCGACAAAGGCTGTGTTGGACCATGGGATCCCGGACGTTCCTGCGCATCTTGCACCGGTCTATGATGCGGAAGGTGAAGTGATCGATGAGACTGAAAAAAAGGTCGGGGAAAGGACGAATTTCGAAAAATTCATCAAATCCAAAAAATCACTTGCATTTAAGGAGACTATAAAAAGACCACTAAGACCAATGCTCAATAATCCGATGATATCATTGGCAGTCACTGTGCCGATAGCACTTCTTTATGTTATTATACCTGTTGCAATGAACATTGATTCATTGCGCGATACTGCGGTGATGGTTAATTTCATTGATGATCGTATTGTTGTGGCTCTATACATTACTCTTATTCCTCTGATGCTATTCCATGAAAGAAAGTCACGAAGGAAAAAAAAGCTTGAAAAGAGCGTTCCTGATTTTTTGAAAAAACTTGCAAGTACCAATGAGACCGGTATGACGCTCAGGGATTCAATACGACTTATGGCAAAGTCTGAGTCCGAAGCGCTTAGTAAGGAGATTAAAAAGATATGGAAAGATATCGTATGGGGACTTGAGATCAATGATGCTCTTGTCAGGTTTGCGAACAGATTAAGGACATCGGTTGTTGCACGTTCCCTGACTCTTATAACCAAGGCGAACGAGTCAAGTGGTGACATAGGGGAAGTTCTCATGGTCGCTGCGAGGGATGCCGCATCTGAACAGGAAATGAAAGGTGAACGGTCGATGAGCATGATGATATACATTGTCATTATCTACATATCGTTCCTTGTTTTTGTGGGTGTTATATTTGTCATATCCACGACATTCCTTGCTGAGATGGCTGCAGCAGGAGAACGAATGGCAGCCACAGGTGCGCAGGGTGGTTTCCTTGGAAGTTTTGATCTTGAAGCATATACGCAGCTCTTTAAGCATGCAGCTATCATTCAGGGAGTAAGTTCAGGGCTTATGGCAGGTGCAATGGGTGAAGGCAGTGTGATGGCAGGACTTAAGCATTCGATCATAATGATGACAATAGGTTATGTCATATTCACGATGTTTATATGATACATACTCGTGCTCATGTTTTCTATTTTGAGGTTATGATGAAAATTGCAGGAATTGATGAGGCAGGTAAAGGTCCTGTGATAGGTCCAATGTGCATTGCAGGTGTTGTGGCTGATGAGGCAGGGATCAATGCACTGAAGAATCTTGGTGTTAAGGACTCGAAGAAAATCGCACCTAAAAAAAGGAAACAATTGGCAGGGCAGATCAAGAAGTACATTGATGATTTCTACATATTTGAGATCAGTCCACAACAGATCGATGAACTGCGCAAGATCATGACCATGAATGTTATCACGGTCACAGGTTTTTCCCGTGTGCTGGAGAATCTGCATCCAGACAAGGTTTTTTTGGATGCGGCAGATGTAAATGCTGATCGGTTTGGAAGGCATGTGAAAGATGCCTATTCTCGAAAATATCCTGAGGCTGCAAAACAACTAACGGTAATCTCTGAGCACAAGGCGGATGATGCGTATCCGGTGGTGGCTGCGGCATCCATTCTGGCAAAGGTTAGGCGTGATGAGTTGGTTGATGATATGAGGACGGAGATTGGGATTGATTTTGGGAGCGGGTATCCGTCCGATCCAAAAACAAAACAGTTTCTTATGGATTGGGCAAAGGAACATGGTTCGCTTCCCGATATTGTCAGGCATTCATGGAAAACCGCAGAAAACGTCATGAATTCATTATGATGGATTCTATACGTATGAGACTGTCTGAAAAGTTGAAAACTCCTTCTAATTTTTCACAACGTCTGCACTAAATTCTATAATATCCGATACATATAGCAGTACTTATATACGTTTCTGATTCATATTACATAAAATATATAATTCCAGTGTGATATAGTATTTTCAATACAAAACTCCAGACAAACCACTTTTGTTAACGGCCCAAACATCTACGAGAAAACGCTCACTTCGTTCGCGTTAACTCGCACTATATAATTC
>JAUWBW010000234.1 GCA_030609665.1 Methanosarcinaceae archaeon
AAATGGGATGCTACATTATATCTTGGTGTCAAATGTGGCTTGTCCATATCTACTATAATTACATCAGCCATACATCCAACTTTCAACATTCCGCTGTTAATACCCATTGCACGTGCACCGTTAATTGTAGCCATCTCAAGCACCTGCTGTGCAGGTAATACTGTAGGATCGGATGTATCAACTTTGTGCAGCAATGCAGCTGTTTTCATTTCTTCGAACATGTTAAGGTTATTGTTTGAAGCACATCCATCCGTTCCAAGTGAAATATTCACACCACGTGCAAGCATTTTCGGCACAGGCGCGATACCGGATGCCAGTTTCATATTGCTTACAGGATTGTGAGATACATTCACGCCGCGTTCATTCAGGATATCCATATCTCCATCCGAAAGCCACACACAATGTGCTGCAATGACATCATTGTCAAGGAAATCGATCTCATCCAGCATGTTCACAGAACACATCCCAAACTGTTCTTTCATCTGGTTGAGTTCCGCCTCCGTCTCAAGGACATGGATATGGATCTTTGTATTGTCCTGCTTTGCCTGTTCCTTCACCTTCATCAGAAACTCGCGGGAACACGTGTTCGGTGCATGCGGACCATACATTGTCGTGATACGCCCATCTGCACGTCCGTTCCATTCTTTCACAAAGCGTTTGCCTTCCTTGAGTTCGGATTCCGCGCGCGTCTCATCACCAAGGTCTATCATACCGTATGAAAGTGCCGCACGCATGCCGGATTCCTCGACCGCACGCGCGACCCTGTCCACATGGATATACATATCCACAAACGCAGTCGTGCCTGAGCGTATCATCTCAAGGCACGCAAGTTTTGTGCCAATATAGAGATCATTGTCAGTCAACTGTGCTTCGGCAGGCCAGATGTGGTTTTCCAGCCAGTCAGAGAGTGTCAGGTCATCCGCATATCCCCTGAACAGCGTCATGCCGGCATGTGTGTGCGTGTTGACAAGTCCGGGCATCACAACCCCGCCTTTTGCATCGATCACTGTATCAGCAGTCTCGTCTGTCGATTCTGAAACCTGCGTGATAATGCCGTCCTCTATCACGACCACGCCGCGTTTGATGTCATCCTGCGCGGGGTCCATTGTCAGGATGTAACCGTTCTTTATTATGATATCAGCCATGTTATCCTCAAATCTGTGATCTTAATTGAATTGAATTGAATTGTTAATACAAATTATTAGCGTAGATGATTTTTGCTACAAGGCTTGATTTTTCAAGGGGGATACAGATTGTACCCCAGTACGAATTTATTTCGGCATCATGTGAGCGCATTTTTTTATAGTATATATTTTATAAATATATAGTGCGAGTTAATGCGAACGAAGTGAGCATTTTCTCGTCTTAATCACTATACCTCACAGCTCTGCTGCGGTTGGATGTGCCGTCGCAACTTTTGACCCATGCCCATTTCCTATTTGCATTGTCTTACTATTTTAGCATTCATTTAAATGCACTGAATATCAATCCCGCAGTCACAACACGGTATACCCCGTACAAATGTAACAAGACCTGTATAGCGTTTTTCAGGATTTATACCCTATTATATTCATACGGATTATGCATCGAGATATAACAAGTATTATAAATAAATTGCGCAAGTAACACACAAAAAAAGAAAAGAAAGATGTGTGGAGGCACACATCCTTTTCACAATTATTCGGCTATCAGTGTCGCCTGAACAACAGTACTGCCGACAGCAGTCCTACAAAGGCAACTAAGAACCCAAAACCGGGCGTTCCTTCTGGGGTCGTTGGTTCAGTAACTGTTGGTTCAGTAACTGCTGGCGTGATGTGTACATCGATTAACCTGTCTATCGTAGCCTGTGGAATGAATGAACCACCTTCGCCAAGAATATGACCTTCATCTTCACATCCCTCGCAGAGCACTTCCCTGTTCTCATGGCAGAATGCACAGTCCTTTGGCTCATCTGTTATTGTATGAGGCATCCATGCTGCATATGCTGTATGGGTTTCCCCATCATAATTGGTAGATTGTTTAAGGAATGGCTTTATCAGACCATCAATCCCTTTAGCCAGATAGAACTCATCTGTCACGATGCCATCGGTTGTTTTAAGGCCCTCGGCTTCTAAGATATTCAAATGGCAGTTCACGCATGTTGGCATCCATCCAGCATGACATGCTGCGCAATCGAGTTTCCCGTCATGGATTTCATGTGAGGATATCTCCGTTGTGTACTGTGTCACATTCATCTCCTTGACCACTTTTCCTGGACTATTGTGACAGTCCTCGCACGCTGTCGTTACCGCTTGCTGCTGGGTATTATAGATGGTACCATCGCCATGCATCTCTTCTGGAGAATGGCAGTCCATGCAGGTGAGTCCTTTCTCATAGTGGATGTCAGCATGAGGTCCCTCGCTACTGTGTTTTGGCAGATCTCCTATAAAGGTCGAGCTCTGCTTAGTGAAATGACATTGGTTGCACGTATCGAGGGTTATTTCTACAGTTTCTTCGCCATGTCCCATTGCAGCTATATATCCCTGATGGCACTTTGTGCAGGTTTGATAATGGCATCCGGCGCACGCCTCTCCATAGAATGCGTCCACATCAATTCCAAAGTGTCCTGCAGCCCCTAGCTCATACTCGCTCCGCATTCCATAGGCCATGTAATGCAGCGATGTGGCATAGTTCGCAGCAATCTCCGAATGACACATTTCACAGCCCTCAAAGTCGGGCTGGGAATCTTCCGATATGGGCACTGGTTCTTCCGCTGCAAGAGCACTGG
>JAUWBW010000043.1 GCA_030609665.1 Methanosarcinaceae archaeon
GTGATACCGTTACGTCAGCACAAAGGAGCACCATGCAAACCTCTGGTCTCGGTGGGTGACACCGTTCTTGCCGGACAGCAGATAGGTGAAGCAGTGGGTCCAGGATCCGCGCCGGTACACGCAAGCGTTTCCGGAACTGTGGCCGCGATCAACGAACTGCCTCATCCCTCCGGTAACAAGGTACCAAGCATAGTGATCACAGTGGACGAGCAGCAGCAGTCGATTGAGTTTAACCCACTGGATAATCCGGATCAGTCCGAGATCAAACAGATCATAAAGGATGCCGGTGTTGTCGAGATATACGGTACACCTACATGCGAGGTTATCGAAAACATCGATACTATTATCTTAAACGCCACTTATGAATCATCCAGGATCGCGGGATGTGTTGGTATTAATTTTTACTCCTCGCAGGTCCATGAGGGTTTGAAATTCCTGATGAAAGCATCTGGCGCAAAGCGAGCTATCATTGCAGTCAACAAGAATAACAAGGAAGCGTTCAGGATATTATCCAATCTTAACCTTCAAAGCAACATTTATGTTGTACCGCTCAGTATTGCATATACATACACCACAAATATGGAAAATCTTCTTGTGTATGATATTCTTGGTGCCAGAAGCCAGATGGGTGGGACACCGCAGGATGTCAAGGTCGCTGTGTGCGGAGTTAATCCGGCTTATGAAGTGTATGATGCGGTAGTGAATGGCAGGCCTTCCATGCTAATGCCAGTGTCAGTGCATGGTTCGGTAGGAAATCCGCAGTCCATACTGGTGCCTATAGGCATGAGGTTTAAGGATCTTTTTGAGGAATGCGGTGGGTGCATTGGTGAACCAGGAAAGATAATAGTCAACGGGCTGTACACTGGCATTGCCCAGTACACGGATGAAGTACCAGTCGTAAAACAGACTGCCGGGATTTTCATACAGTCACCCTCAGATGTTCGAGCTGTTCAACCCGTACCATGTATCAATTGTGCCCGATGTGTCGATGTGTGTCCTGTTGATATGCTTCCTGCCCGTGTGGCGGTTTTAGCAGATCAGGGGAAATTTGATGAATGCCGGTTAATGCATGTTATGAATTGCGTAGAATGTGGTCTCTGTACAGTGGCATGTCCTTCGAAGATACCGCTGTTGCAGTTGATCAAATATGCAAAGGTCGCGATTGAAAGGGCGTATGCTGACGTGGCAGAAAAAGAATCGTCGAACCTGACACTCGGGTGCGAATCTTGTGAAGGAGGTATCTAAATGACCCTAACGATTTCAGCTCCACCCCACAGGGTAATGGGTGTAACTGTTAATAAGATTATGTGGGGCAAAGTACTTGCTCTTGTACCGGTGAGTCTGGTTGCTATTTATTTCTTTGGACTCCCAGCATTTGGAATACTTTTTGCAAGTGTAATAACAGCTGTTGCAACTGAAGCTGGTATTCAAAAAATATTCAATCAGGAGAGTACTATAGCTGATGGACATGCAGTATTGATAGGACTTATGCTTGCACTGATCCTCCCGTATGATGTCCCGATCTGGATCGTGGTTGTAGGCTCGTTCTTTGCTATCGCGATAGTGAAACATGCATATGGTGGTATTGGTTCCTATATGTTCAATCCGGTTTTGGTATCGTGGGTATTCCTGAATCTTTCATGGACATCAATTATGACCACGAAGTCAACACCCCATATTGTAGCATTAACGGATCTTATCCTGGAAAACGGGGCCGGATTTTTGGTTGGTGTATCTCCGATTGCATTGATCGGTGGTGTAGTACTTATATTAATGAGATATGTTGAATGGAGAGTTCCACTCAGTTATTTTGTAACAACATTGCTGCTGGTCTTTTTGTTAAAGGATGATCTTTCCTATGTGATCACAGGTGCTTACCTGTTCGGGGTGCTGTTCATTGCAACTGATTCCGTAACGATGCCGATTACTAAAAAAGGACGTATTATTTATGGGATCGTCTGCGGTGTCCTGACAGTTCTCTATGGATATTATGCAAGTTATGTGACAGGGACGTTCTACGCACTCATGCTTGCAAACTGTATTGTACCGTATATTGAGATAAAGACATTGCCAAAGCCTTTCGGAGGTGATGCAGAATGAGTAAGGACGAAAGTGTCGTAATTATTATTGGGAAAATGGTGCTGATCGCGGTCATTGCGGCTGCCCTATTAAGTGTGACTTACGGTCCGACACAGGCACAGTTGAAAATAAACTATGATCTGGCGCAGAAGGAAGCTTTGTTAGAAATCGTGCCGGAAGCTGTAGATTTTGAGGAAGTGTATGGGGATCAGGTAATCAATGAAGAAGGTGATCTGGAGATACTGTATTACCGTGCACTGGATGCATCCGGTAATACGGTTGGATATGCATTCTTCAGGAATCAGGTTGGATCCCAGGGGATGATACAGGTTGCAGGAGGAGTGGATGCGAAATTCACCAGGATAACCGGAATAACGATTATGAAGCATTCCGAAACACCCGGGCTGGGTGCACTGATTGTGGATCCCGATTTCACGAGCCAGTTTAAGGACGTGGGAATGGAGAATCTAATGCTTACCAGCGATGGTGGAAAGATTGACGTTATAACCGGTGCTACAATCTCGTCACAGGCTGTGATAGATGCATTGCGTGGGCAGGTTGATGATTTAAAGAAGCAGGTGTGATCTTATGAGTAAAGTAGTAGATGAATATATACGAGGGATTACGACAGACAATCCTATATTCGGACTTGTACTGGGTCTGTGTCCATTACTGGCAGTTACGACATCAGTTGAAAATGGCATAGGGATGGCAGCAGGTGCTGCGTTTGTACTGATCTGTTCGAATGTGATAATTTCAGCACTTCGAAAACAGATACCGGCAGCGGTCAGACTTCCCATTTTTATTATAATAATTGCCACGTTTGTGACAATTGTTGATATGTCAATGGAAGCATTTACGCCTGACATGTATACGCAGTTGGGCGTGTTCATTCCGTTGATAGTGGTCAACTGTATCATTATCGGACGTGCTGAAGCCTATGCGAATAAGAACAATGTCTTTTATTCATTAATTGATGCACTTGGCAGTGCTACAGGATTCTTACTTGTGCTGGTGCTTATGGGTGCTATCAGGGAAATTCTCGGAACCGGTGCGATCGCGCCATTCGGGTATACATTGATATCTATAGATATAAATCCTGCAACCTTTATGATAATGCCACCTGGTGCATTTTTGACAATAGCAATATTGATGGCGATCGTAAATTACCGCAAAGCAAAGAAACTTGTAAGAGGTGATTAAAATGGTAGAAGAATCTCTGATTGCAGTATTGATCAATGGTGTGTTTGTTAAGAACTTCCTTTTGATACAATTCCTTGGCCTGTGTTCATTCGTGGGTGTTACAAAGGATCTAAAGAGTGCAACCGGGATGTCAGGAGCGGTTATATTTGTTATGACCATGGCGGCGGTTGCTTCATTTGCGATTTATACTTTTATTCTGGTTCCTTTGAAGCTTGAATTCTTAACTCTCATTTGCTTCATTGTGGTAATCGCGTCTCTTGTGCAGCTGGTGGAGTTCGTACTCAGGAAACACGTAACACCGCTGTATCGGTCACTGGGAATATTCCTGCCCCTGATCACAACGAACTGTGCGGTACTGGGTGTGGTGATGCTGAATGTGATGAACGAATATCCGTTTATATACAGTGTTGTATTCGCTATAGCAGCCGGTCTTGGTTATATGATCGCCATGTTGATGATGGCATCGATCCGGGAACGAGCGGAATATGTCAATGTCCCGGGTGCCATACAGGGACTTCCACATGCGTTTCTGGTCGCAACGATGTTGTCAATGGCTTTTGTTAATTACTTCAAGGTGATTCCCATATGAGCGCAGATAATTTAATCATACAATCAATGGCAGTCCTTGGAGGTCTTGGACTTTCTGTAGGAGTCATGTTGATGGCAGCATCCAAAATATTCAAGGTGGAAACCAATCCCCTGGTTGAAGAGGTGGTAGAGGTACTGCCTGGTGCAAACTGCGGTGCATGCGGTTTTGCAGGATGTGCTGATTTTGCAGATAAAGTTGTCAATGAGAATGCACCGATCGACGGATGTCCGGTAGGTGGTTTTGGTGCAGTAAAAGCGATTGGCGGTATTATGGGTCAGGATGTCTCTGAGTCTGAAAAGGCGTATCCGTATGTGCGCTGCAACGGCGGTGTGAACTGCGTGGACAGGTTCGATTACGAGGGTATAGAAGATTGTAATGCAGTGATGATGCTTTCCGATGGTGAGAAAGGATGCAGTTACGGCTGTATGGGTCGGGGCACGTGTGTGCGAGCATGTCCGTTCGGTGCACTCATAATTAATGATGATCGGCTCCCTGAAGTTAATCCTCACCTCTGCAAGAGTTGTAGTCTTTGTGTGGAAGCATGTCCGAACCAGGTTCTTGTGCTTGCAACTGCAGCTGAAAAAGTGCATGTGCGCTGTCGTTCCCATGACAAAGGTAAAGCCGTTAAGGCAGCATGTACTGTTGGATGTATTGGTTGTAAGATATGTGAAAAAGCATGTCCTGAGGAAGCTATAAAGGTCACCAAGTTCCTGGCAGAGATCGACCAGGAAAAGTGTACAGGATGCGGTGTATGTGTTGAAAAGTGCCCACAGGGTACTATTGAACTAAGATGAGATTGTGTTTATTGCACAATCTCTTTCTCATTTTATCTTAGTATATATTTTATAAATATATAGTGCGAGTTAATCCGAGCATAGCGAGGATTTTCTCGTTGTATATAATTTGTAAAATTATGTACTCCAAGTTAATCTGAGCGTCAGCGAGGATTTTCTCGTAATCACCATGCCCGCCGAATAAAGAAGAGCGATTACTCGCTCTCCCTCTTCTAAGAACCGTACATGCAACTTTCACCGCATACGGCTCAAGCCTTTCATAACCCTTTCGGGTTTTTCCACGTTACCATTGACGCATCCCACAGTGAGATTACCCTGAATAAAGGGGGTAACCGTGAGGCAATTTGTGATATAACTTCTTGTCATAACGCAGCTCTGCTGCGGTTGGGTGTGCCGTCGCAACGTTTGACCAAGTGTTTATGTCACATAATTGAACAGTGGTCAGAACAACATCAAAATATAAATGGTGGATTTTTTGGTGAAACATAAACGGCTGACGAAAATCGGTGATAAAGTTAAATTGGCTACAAAGATTGGATATGACTATTACTTTCAACCTGCTCGGATTAGCATTATTAAGTAAAACGTCATTATATTGCCAAAACAAAACAGGTGATATAAAAAAATGACCGGAAAAAAAACAATTTACCTCGCAGCACCTCTATTCTCGGAGGCGGAACAGGAATTTAACCGCAAACTTCGCGACCAAATTGTTGAACGCGGTTTCTCTGTGTTCTTGCCACAGGAAGATTCCAACGACACCACAGACATGCGGCATGATGAAAAACAGAGTTACATTTTCAATAAAAATTTTAAAGCGATTGACAATTCCAACCTCATCGTTGCAATCCTTGACGGAGGCAGCGACGTTGACTCCGGCACTGCGTGGGAACTTGGTTATGCGTTTGCCAACAACAAAACAGTCCTTGCCCTCAAAACAGATTTCAGGACACTCGGCTCAGAGGGCATCGTGAATCTCATGGTAGAAGTATCGGTAGACGCACTCGCAACCGATGTTAGCGGACTCATGGATGCCCTTGAACAGCATCGTTGATCAAACGATCTCACCGCATTCAAAATCCGCAATATCCTTGTGATGTGCAGGTTCATCCACCTTTTTCCATACAATTGCAGCAGCAACCACCATCAGAGCCGCACAGACATAGAACGGTGTCTCAAAAGTAACATATCCTGCAAGCAGTCCGCCAAATATAGGACCTATTGCCATCCCGCCTGCATAGGCTGTAGTGATCATACTCAATTTTGAGCCGACCATCGCTCCACCCGACAAGTCGCCCGCCAGCGCAATTACAGGGGTGTCGATGGCTGCGATCGTGAATCCCTGCAACGCACGAAGCAGTATCAACTGTTCGATACTTGTCACATAACCGGTACCGATCACAAGAGGGGCGCTTAAAATCAAACCCCAGACTATCAACTTTTTTCTGCCTATCCTATCTGACAATGCACCGATCGGTGTTTGAAATATCAAACGAGCAAGCATATATGCAGATAACGCTACCCCCAACGAAAATTCCGATGCCCCGAGTCGAATTTCATACTCAGGCAGGAGTGCAACGATCATCATGATGCCGACCATCATCATGAACATAGCACCTGCAAGGACAAGTATCGACCCTTTGCCACTCTTAACATCTTCATCCACAACCTTCTCAACACAAGTGCTGTGTGTTTCTTTAACAAGAAGATTGACCAATATGAAACTCACAAGACCAAAAGCGGCACACAGGTAAAAAGCGATATTAAAACTATAATACGTTGCAACTGCACCGCCAAGAACCGGACCCAGACCAAAACCCAATCCACGAATTGTAGAATATATGCCAACAGCCTTACCTCTTGTAGCCGGAGTGGACAGGTGCGTCACCATCGCAATTATTGCAGGTATGGTTGCGCCAACCGTTATTCCCTGCATGACCCTAAGAACAAGCAACTGTTCATAACTTGTAACGTGTGCGTACATAAGCGAAAGAACAGTGTAGCCGACCAATCCAAAGATGATGAAAGGCTTTCTCCGGTCAAGTCTATCTGACAACTTGCCCATGATAGGTTGTGCGATTGCATTGAACAGACCAAAAACTGTCATCACAATACCGGCTTTAAGAATAAGCGGAATATCCGGCAAAATCGATGTATGCAGATTAACAATGTACAGCGGAATAAGGGTAACCAGCATCCCGGTTCCCATGTCCTCAAAAAATCGCGATAATGATAATATGTATAGTTCCCTGTTAATACCATCAGGCACTTGTGGTTTCATTGTACTGTGAATGCTGCTGTTTTTCATTTTATTTTACTCTTATGTGATGTGTTCAGAGATTAATAGAAATTTGCCATATAAAAGAGTGTTGACAATCGCGCATGAACTATAATATCTTAACAGGTGTTTATCCAATGCACCTATTTGATATTGATTATTGATGATATTATAAATCATCGCTTCATTTGAATTGTCATTTAATTAATCATCACCAACTACGAATAATTTATTTTCATCCAGAATATACTTGAAATCGCTTTCTCTATAAGTTTATTGTTATATGGCGAGACTGTCTAATAGTTTGGTGTTGAGGCGAAAATCTGATTTTCACATGCTTGCTTGCTTGCTTGCTTGCATGTCGGTTTGCACGGATTAAATTTTATTTTACACTGATAATCGCCCCACCACTTCCATGACAACAATTTGCTACCCACAAATTGCTCCACATCAATCAAACACAAACCAACCTATCGTTTTATATACAATGACCACTAACTAGAGGTTAGTACCCAAATGACATCACTCCTTGGTTACTAACTCTCTGTGTATATCTTCCCCTCCACAAATAAACCCTTGCTAACGCTTGGATTTACTTGTTTAACCTTGGGTCCTCCCCCAAGGAACACCACAAAGTCGGACTGACATGTAAGCATAAATTGAGGAAAAATATGGAATCAGCACAAATGCTTGACATACTGGGCAACGGGAACAGGAGAAAGATCCTCCAGCTCCTGTCTAACCGGCCATGTTATGTCAGTGAGATATCAGGGCGACTCGGAGTTGGTCCAAAAGCAATTATCAATCATCTGAGCCTGCTTGAGCAAACAGGACTCATAGAAAGCCATGTGGACAAGCAGAGACGCAAATACTTCAACATTGCAGATAACATGCGCATTGAAGTAGCGGTGTCACCTCATTTTTATGCCGTATCTGTGCACACGACTCCAATTAACACAAGATATTATTTAACACAAGATGACAGCGAAACGATCGAAGTGCAAAAAGCACACGCTGCATCATTACTTGCAGAATTGAACCGCAAAATACAGAACACGAAAAACAAACAGGAAGAACTCGCACGCAAACAACAGGAATTACAAGTCGAATATTCCGAACTCATGGATATCTGCATGGATGTGACAGATAAAGTTGCAGATAATCCCCTTGAGGCACAGATACTATATGCACTGCTAAAAAACAAACACAGCATAGCATCGCTATCCTATCATTTTTCATTACATCCAACCCTCATAAGTGCCCAGATGCTAACAATGGCTAAAAGAGGGCTCATTGAATATACGATAAGGGACAATCAACAATACTGGAAAATACTTGAATCTGAAAACGAAACAGGTGATGAACAATGAGTGGAGAAATTGTTGTACGGGTAGCCGAAGCATATCATCGGGACGCTGGCAGGGGTATTGCCAGACTTGACAAAGACTTGATGGAAAATGTAGGTGTTGCAAGCGGTGACATCATCGAGATCAAAAGTAAAGAAAAAGCATACGGCATCGTCTGGCCCGGATATCCCGATGATACTGGAAAAAGCATCATACGAATTGATGGTAACATCCGCAACAATGCCAAAGTCGGCCTGGATGACAAAGTAAAGATCAAAAAGGTAGATGCAAAAGAAGCAAAACGGATAACACTGGCACCCACAAAATCGGTCAGACTGGTCGGTGGTACGCGATACATCCTGAGGATACTTGAAGGCAGACCGATTGACCGCGGCCAGAACATACGCGTTGAGACCGTCAACAACCCCCTATCGTTCATTGTCATGTCAACAACCCCCTCCGGACCTGTTATTGTTTCACGCAACACCGAGATCATGCTCAAAGAAAAACCCGTCGGTGAAGGCATAACGACCGAACACCTATCATACGAAGACATCGGCGGGCTCAAACGTGAGATCGGACTTGTGCGCGAGATGATCGAACTACCCCTGCGTCATCCCGAACTGTTCCAGAAACTTGGCGTCGAACCGCCAAAAGGAGTTCTCCTGCACGGACCGCCCGGAACCGGAAAAACCATGATCGCAAAAGCAGTTGCATCCGAGACCGATGCGAATTTCATATCTATCAGCGGTCCGGAGATCGTATCAAAATACTACGGCGAGAGTGAACAGAAACTGCGTGAGATGTTCGAAGAAGCACAACGTGACGCACCAACGATCATATTCATAGACGAGATCGACTCGATCGCACCAAAACGTGGTGAAGTGACCGGTGAAGTTGAACGCAGGGTTGTTGCGCAACTCCTTTCACTCATGGATGGGTTACAATCCAGAGGAGAGGTCGTTGTCATTGCTGCAACCAACCGCCCGAATTCGATCGATGAAGCCCTGCGGCGCGGCGGTAGGTTCGACAGGGAGATCGAGATAGGTATCCCTGACCGAAATGGAAGATTGCAAATAATGCATGTCCATACTCGTGGAATGCCGCTTGAAGATGGTCTGGACCTTGAAGGACTTGCAGACATCACGCACGGATTTGTAGGTGCTGACCTCTCATCACTCTGTAAGGAAGCGGCGATGCATGCAATTCGAAGAATCCTTCCTTCAATAAATATCGAGGACGAGATACCACAAGAGATAATGGATGAACTTGAGGTCAAGAAAAATGATTTTGATGAAGCACTGAAGAACATTGAACCTTCGGCTATGCGTGAAGTGTTCGTAGAAGTGGCGCATGTCAAATGGGACGATATCGGCGGGCTGGATATATCTAAACAGGAACTCATCGAGGCAGTCGAATGGCCACTCAAGTACCCTGAACTGTTCAGCGCCATCAACACCAAACCCCCACGCGGGATCATGCTATTCGGGCCACCCGGCACTGGCAAGACAATGCTCGCAAAAGCCGTTGCAAGCGAGAGCGAAGCAAACTTTATCAGCATAAAAGGACCGGAAATGTTGAGCAAGTACGTGGGTGAATCAGAGCGTGCCGTCCGGGAAACATTCCGCAAGGCAAAACAGGCTGCACCGACCGTGATATTCTTTGACGAGATCGACTCGATCGCACCGCACCGCGGTACAAGTTCCGGCTCGCATGTCACAGAGCGCGTTATCAGCCAGATACTTACTGAACTGGACGGGATCGAAGAACTCAAGGACGTTGTGATCGTAGCCGCAACCAACCGACCGGACATGGTCGACCCCGCGCTCCTGCGCCCCGGCAGGTTTGATCGGCTGATCTACATCACAGTGCCAAATAAGGAAAGCCGCGAGAAGATATTTGCAATCCATCTTGAGGGCAAACCGATCGCGGATGAGGTTAAATTGTCCGAACTTGCAGGTATAACCGATGGATACGTTGGTGCAGATATCGAGGCGATCTGCCGTGAGGCTTCTATGCTTGCAATGCGTGAGGTGATCAAACCCAATGTAGATAAAGCGGAAATGTTAAAGATGGTGGAAGGAATACAATTGACCAAAGACCATTTCAAACATGCAGTGTCGCGTGTTAAACCCACAACATCGAGAAGTGCGCTAAACCTATATGATCAAAGTGCAGAGACATTTGCAAGATATGCGGCTAACGATTATGAACCGCAAGAAGAAGGTGCAGATGAACATAGAATAGGTTCCACAACAGATTACATTAGTTAAACAGACATCAAGAGGTGATACATTATGGCAGACAAAAGACGAAGAAAAAGTTTGTTCGATGATATTTTCGGGGCAGACCCCTTTGAAGATGTCGAAGGTATGATAGACCACATGTTAAACGAAATGGGAATTAGCATGGATGAACTTTCAAAACAGCCTTTCGTGTATGGATTCTCAGTGAGCCAGCGCCCGGGTGAAGAGCCGGAGATCCGTGAATTTGGTGATTTGCCTCCCGAAGCCGTAAGCGGAAAAACGGAAGGAAAGCAAATTTATATAGGTGAGAGAAAACCGCTTGTCGATGTCTTTGATACCGAGGATTGCGTACATATTGTTGCCGAAATGCCCGGTATCGAGAAAGAAGACATACAATTGGATGCAACCGATTCAGCAGTTGAACTTAAAGCAACACATGGTGAACGAAAGTATTCCGAATACATTGAACTGCCTGTCAATGTTGACCCGGACAGTGCAAAGGCAACCTATCTCAACGGTGTACTTGAGGTCATCTTTGACCGACGGGATTCCGAGAAAAAGACCTCGATCCAGATCGAGTAGATTACAGTTAGAAACCATACAATATTAGTCAGCATTGTTTGGTTTTTAA
>JAUWBW010000090.1 GCA_030609665.1 Methanosarcinaceae archaeon
TTATACATCGGAGCATCAAGCACAAAACTCTCAAATTCCCCGCCTTCGCCTGCAATATTCAATCCGATCTTCTCGTTCAGCCGCACAAGTTTATCGATATCTATCTCCGCAATACTGCGCCCGACCCAACTCTTATCAAGACCATACGCCGCAATGCTGCTGAAAATAAACTCATACCCGAGTTTCAACAGCTCCCGCATCTCTGTTTCCTGATCGATATGCCACAGGGGCGAGAATACCTTAAGACCGATCTCATCACAAATTCGCTCTATCCTTTCTCTCTGATAGTTTGAATACAGTGCTCCCGTCACCACACCTTCAATACCATATTCTTCTTTCGCCCGCAAAATCGCTTTTTTCATATCCAGAAGTTCGACTTCCTTTTCCCCTTTGGTAACCTGCTCAATAAGAGGGAAACCCATAGCTTCAGCCTGCAGGCGGGCGAGATTGATATTTGGGGTATGGAACATATAGGAGTCCGGGTTCTCACTCTTAATAGTGATCAGGCACTCAATGGAATAGTTCTGCTCCTGCATAATCTGCAAAGCATAATTGCTGTCCTTTCCGGAACTGAACAGGACACCGAGTTTCAAATTTGGCTGCGAGTAGAATCGTTTCAGGTACTCTGTCTTTGAACCACATCCAGCCTTCTTTGCAAGTTTTGTGATTGCCTTATCAAACCTGCTACCGTACTGCGCTGCCTGTTTTCTGCGTTCTGTGAACTCACGGGAAATGCCGGTATGCTCTCCAACCATGCGCAGGATAAGTTTATTCTGGCTCTGCTCATGTTCGCTGCCAACTTCGTTATTATTCTTAATTTCAACCTTGTACTGCGGCGGGATCTTGAGACAATAGTCCACCAGCCTTTTGTCAAGATACGGTACACGAAGTTCGATACTATTGTTCATTGAAACAACATCATCCCGATACGTGTTCTTCTCGTATATTTTCAGGATATCTGCATAACAATCCCTGTTAATATCTGTCGAGCGCCTGTGCCGATCATATCCTGCAAACAATTCATCGGCACCCGAACCTGAAAACATAACTCGAATACCATCTTCTGCTGCTGCTTTGCAGGCAGCATACATTGTCAACCCGACCCCAACCTTCGGAACATTAGTGTCCTCGATGAGCGGCACCACAGTCCTTAGATATTCCTCAACTTCCTCTATGTCTATCTCGCTCACATTGAGTGAGAGTCCCAACTCATCAGCCACCTTTTTTGCATACCGGACATCCGGCGATTCCACCTCGCCTTTCAACCCAACTGTATAACATGTAAAATCCACACCCGGTTTCTTTCCAAGTTGCTTACACAGGTAAGCGATAATTGTAGAATCAACACCACCCGAGAACAGAATACCAAACGGTTCGTCGGGGATGCGGATCGATATAGCGTCAGTCAGGAGTTTCTCAACATCCGCGCGAATGGTTTCAACCGGCACTTCATGTTCCGGTGTGATTGAAAAGAACTCACGGTTGTACTTTGTGATATTGTCATCCTTGATGTCATAACACAATATCTCGCGCGGGTTCAGTTCTTTGATGTCGAGGAAGTTGACAGCACCAAGGGCTTTTTTCTCAGAAGCGAACGCAAAATCGGAATTGGTGCTGTACCACATGGGTTTTAGACCAAGAATATCACGGGCAATGTACACTTTTTCATCGAGCCAGTATGCGAATGAATAGACGCCGACAAGCTCACGAAGGGTGTCATCGATTATCTGGCTAACATCTGATGTTGTGTCAATTTTTACTTTATCAGCAATCCGTTTCTCGATAAGTTGAATCAAAAGGTCTGAGTCATTTTTAGCATTGATGTCATACTTGCTACTCAGTTCCTTCCAGTTATATATCTCGCAATTAGCAACCAGCCTCCCCTCACGAACGATTGGCTGCGGAACAAAATTTACCATTGAATGCAGCGTGTGACCAAGTATGTTTATGTCTTTTGGAACTGTCAGTGAATCAACATCATCCGAGTGTTTCACCCAATCAGCACCACAGGCACCGGCACCGTCCATGCCACGATTTTTGAGGATAGTAAGGGCTCGGTGTGTATATTCTGCTGCGTCTTGTGTATTAAAAAAACCTGTAATTCCGCACATTGTTTTTGTGTAATTTTAGTATAATATTATATTCATTGTTTAATCGTGCGCGCACATTTACCACACAATCTATTTCAATATATTTGAATAGTGCAATTGAGTTTTTAGTGTGTCTGTATATTCAGCCAATTTTTGACAGGATTTACCGGATGAACAGGATTTCCATTATTTTTCATAAATCCCGATTATCCATACTATTCACCTAAAATTACATACCCACCTGTTTTTTTTGAACCTTCCTTTTTAATTTTACCATTCTCTATTAATTCTTGTAAATATCGTTTTAATGTACCAAGAGGTATTTTCGTATTCTTTTCTATATCTTTTCTCTTGCAGTTCGGATTTAATTTAATAAATTCAAAAATTTGATCACTTTTTAGTGGCTCATTTAATGGCTCATTTAATGGCTCATTTTTAAAATTCGGATGTATCAACAATCGTGAGATAAACTGCACCCTTCCTTCATCAGTTATAAAAACAGGTTTGGTGAACCATTATTTTTCCTGCTGGTGAATTTTTCCATGAAGTTAACCCCATGTTTTCCTTTTTTGCATCTGCTCTTTCCACAATCAATTCAGGTGCAGTATTTTTGTGTATGGCATAGTGAAGTTTATTTTGTACTTTTGCAAAAAAATCTCTTGTCAATTTTGCATCTTTGTCATAATCCAAACTTGTTGCGTATATGTCTGTTATTTTTTGGTAAAAATTTCTTTCACTGAGTCGTATTTCTCTGATTTCTGCAAGTAAATTGTCAAAGTAATTTTTGTTTAAGTAAGAACCATTTTCAAGACGTTTATTGTCTAAAACATAACCTTTGACTGCAAATTCTTTAATTACTTTTGTCGCCCAAATCCGAAATTGCGTAGCCTTGTATGAATTTATCCTGTATCCTAAGGAGATAATTGCATCTAAATTGTAAAAATCAATTTCTCTTTTAACACTTCTATTCCCTTCTTTTTGAACTATTAGGAATTTCCTAATAGTTGCTTTTTCATCTAATTCGTCTGTCTGATATATATTTTTAAGATGTTCATTGATTGTGGGGATTTTAACATCAAATAGCTTAGCCATCATTTTTTGAGAAAGCCATACAGTCTCATTTTCATATTTGACTTCAATAGACTCCCCCTCCTGAGACTGTGCAGTAAATATCAAAAATTCTGCTGTTGAGTTTCTTATTGCTAAATCTTTGCTCATATCAAATTACCTTCACAATCGTATTTGGCATGTTGTCTGGTTTCGTATTTTTATTTTGTGCAGCATCTTCAACATTTTGTACGAAAAATTGAAGCAACTCGCTCCTGTTCGCGAAATATTGCGGTTCTACAGGCCCTCTGGCATAAAACGGATTTCCTGTCATTTTTGTCATCTCTGTCATAATTTACCGGATGAACAGGATTTCGACGTGACATTGTATCCTGTAAATCCTGTTCATCCCGTCCGAATATATCATTTGACTTTTCATTAATCCCGATTATTTTTTTTATGACAGGCGTTCTTATTTCCCCTCATTGAACTCCTCGACAATCTTTATCTCTTCGGGGGTCAGGCCATAGAGTTTTTAGACGAGCTGGTCGATTTGGTTTTCTATGGTGTGAAATATAATGTTAAATTTATTGTTTAATCATTCGCGCTCAATTAAAACGGGCGCGCTCAATTAATTAAACGGGCGCGCCCATTTTTAATGGGCATTTTCTCATTTTTCATAATATGCACCGCGTCCTTGCCCTTTCTGTTTAATGAATCCCTCGTTAATCAATTTTCGAACTAATCTCTTTGCTTGATCTCTATTAACACCGCAGACATTTCTCGTTTCTTCGTTTGTGACTTTCCCATTAGTCTCAATATAATTCTTCAATAATTGGAGCTTTTGTTCTTCTGACAATCCTTTAATCCGAGTATATTTTTCTTTTTCTCCAATAGAAGAAAGCGTTTCATGGGTCAACTGATAATACGTTCCTTTTCCTGTTCCAACTCGTTCAAGGAAAACACCTTCCATTAAATTGAGCGTTTCAGAGGCTTCTTTCTGTGTTCGCTGAAGAATCTCAGAAGCATCTTGTGTTGATATCTTGTCATTCCTTCTCAGGTGATGCAATATAATCAGTTCTTCAAGTCTCCAGCCATGACCTCCATTCGCTTTTTTACCGATAAATCTCGCCATTGCTTCATCAAATGTACCATTTCGCAGTACAACTTCTACTGCACCATTGATCTCAGGATATTCGGGCGGCAGTTTGCCATAAGAAAGGAGCCTGCGGTACATCCTGTCTACGCCAAGTCCCCCACGGTTTACTGCGCCGATGTGTTGGAATATCTCTGCCAAGAGCGGATTGCGTCTCACTGGCGGATGGGTAAGCACATTACGCGACGTAACACCACCAATAAAAGATCCGGGACTTGATATCTCAAGTTTATGAGGGGACATCCGCACATAGATGGAATCGGGTAGTGTGTAGTCTCTGTGGACTACGGCATTTAACAAGGCTTCCCTTACAACATCTTCAGGGAAACTTGGTATTGGAGTTTCTAAAAATGCGTCTTTTATGAGGTGGACTGAATTGAATGGTTCGATGAAGTCCCATATCTTTTCAATCGATTTTAGAAGGGGCAACTTCATGTAGGTGCTCTGGACGGGGTCAACATCACTCTTTTCAAACCTGAAATAGATCATTTCGTTTTGAGGCATGTTATTTTTGATTACCTGTTCTTTTCCAAGCAGCATAAGCCCTGCAATAGTTAGACGGTCTTCCCCATCGATCTCACGTATTATTCCAAGTGATTTGAGCAAGTCCGTGTCATCGAGTTTCAGGATTTCTGATGCAGGGGTGTATTTTTCGATCCAGTTGCGAAGTCTTGCTACTTCAAGGAGGTCAATTGACTCTATTCCGACATCAAGCAGGTATCCTGCTGTATAATCATATCCTTTTGCAACTTTGAGGCTTGTTTCGTCTTCAGGAAAAATTAGTCTGTTCTCTTTCCCGACTCTCTGATACTTTTTTCCGGATGAGGTAGAATGGATTCTGGGACTTTTTGGTATTTTGACTGCAATTAACATTCCTTCTCGTTGCAATATCTCTTCAATCTCTGCAATGATAGGTGGTTTTGTGCCGTCAAATAACATTCTTCGCATTTCATCGATGTCGTAATTATGACAACCTGTTATAGCTTCTGTACCGGATATATTGTCTTCTATTCCAAGCAGGAGTGTCCCGCCGTCTGCGTTGGCGAAGGCAACAGCGTATTCCCTAAGAAGGGATGAGAGTTTCTTTTTAGAATTTTCGTGGCTGGAACTATCCGGATACCGTTTGAGATCTAATTGATTGCTTTCAACCATTTCAGAAGATGCCCCATTTCTTATTTCTTCTATAATTTTTATTATATCGGTTTTATCCATCTTTTTCCACCATCTATAACCACTCACTCATATTCGATCGTAACCTTGACCTTACTGATACCTTTCGGAAGGTATACGCTCCCGTTTACAGTACCATTTGTGAATTTATACCTATCAAAGTTCTTGGTGGTTTTATCGTTCTCAGCATCCATTTCTATTGTTGTCATGGTTAAATGCTCCTTAATTTAGTTTTCAGTGACTCTGCCAATTTAGATGATTTTTTTGACAGGATTTACAGGATGGGCAGGATTTCGATGCGGCGTTGCATCCTGTAAATCCTGTTCATCCCGTCCGAATATATTATTTGCACTATTTTCATCAATCCCGATTATCCTCTTTTGACAGACGCTCTCATTTCCCCTCATTGAACTCCTCGACAATCTTTATCTCTTCGGGGGTCAGGTCGTAGAGTTTGTAGACGAGCTTTCGCCCCCTGCATGAATTATCAATATATTTTGGCGTCTTTTGTAGTGCCCTAGCATCGTGTTTACAATGCAATTGGCGTCTTTATGGCGTCTTTGTGTCGTCTTTGGCGTCTTTGTGTCGTCTTAGAATGTATGCAGTTCCTTTTCCGGTAATTCCAATCTGCTCAAGAAGGCCTGATGAAACCAGATCTGCCAGATCTCTTGATGCTGTTCTGTTAGATGTATTGCAGATTTCCTGATATTCTTTATTTGTAACCTGTCCTTTTTCTTTGACATAAATCACAGCTTTAAGCTGTCTTTCATTTAGATTCAGGCTACGGAGATATTCTTCATAATCGACACTTTTTCTAAACACAACTTGAAACCCCTGATATTCTTCAAATGTAGGTTCTGGAAGATCGGCATCGAGGCAGTGTTGTTGTATTTTTTCGATGCCGCTGCCCCATCTTTCGATCAGTTCCGTATCATACAATACTTCTGCCAGCCCTTTGTTTCGCAGTGTTGATGAATGTGGTTTGTATAGTTCTTCCAGTGTGATCCCATAAGGTAAAAATCCGGGACTCCTGATTATGAGTTTGTCATCATAGATTCGCACTTCTATGTTTGAGAATATCGTATAGTCCCGATGGCAAACAGCATTAATGAGGGCTTCTCGCAGAGCTTCTAATGGGTAATCCCATATTTGATCCCTTTCCGGTTTGCCTGTCATCACAAATTCAACATTGATGTTTTTGCGTATGAAGTCCATGGCTTCGTCTATCTGCTCAAAAACAGTGCCAACGATCATCCTGTCATCAATTACAATGTTTTTTTCTTTAAACCTTCCACAGTGTATCGCAGCCTGGGAAATGAATCTATTTGTTTCATTGGAAAATAGAAGAATTGCTGCCCAGGTGGGCTGTCCTTGCGTTATCAGGCTCATTTTTTCAAGAACCTTCATTGGTTCTTCATCGTCCCCTATCCTTTTCCTGCCGGTTTCCTTTGCTTTTTTGACGTATCTTTTAACATTTTCAATATCAATATCTAAAAGCTTTGCATCCTTTGCAGGATATTTGTCCCAGCTCATGCCTGTGGAATGCAAATGCATTTGTGCAATTTCCTGTGCATTCATTGCACGATTGCTATTGTTCACTCTTTTGAGGCATTTGCCTTTTGTAGATATGGGTTTTATTGGATTTTCTTTAATTTTCACTGCCACAACGTTTTTCCCATCAACCTCCACCTTTTCCAATTCAGGGATTATGCGGGGATCTGTGGTCTGAGATATTTGATTTGTCCACTTATTGAGTGTCTCTTTTCCGATCGTTATGCCCATGATTTTGTTTTTATCGGATACGCCTAAAAAGATAATACCGCCTTTTGTATTGGCAAAAGCTACTGCTGATTCAATGGTTCGCTCATCGAATTTTTCTTTAAATTCGACGGTATCGGATTCTCCGATTTTGATGAGGTCTGGTAGGTTCATGGTTTTGGTTTAAGACGGTGTATCCATTTGTATTTATAATTAGTATGTTCTAAGTTCTTTTATCCACTAGCATAAAACCAATCATTAATCCACTAAATACAAATCTTTG
>JAUWBW010000217.1 GCA_030609665.1 Methanosarcinaceae archaeon
AAATGCTTTCAAATCCGAAACAATCAATCTTCAGTTTTCAAATATTGTCTTGTATAACTGACAATTTGATCCAAATTTACCACACTTCACCAAACCAAACTCCCCCTTTCCTGCCATATCTACTTAAATAACATCCAAACAAAACACTATCAAGGACATTCTATGTCACAAAACACCCTATCGATCGAAGAGATCGAGAAATTAAGTTATTATGACCTCATGGGTTACCTTGAGGTGCCTTTTTTCCAGATAGGTGGATTGTCATCCACAGAAAAGTTGGGTGAACTATGCAGTATCGACAATAATACGAATGTACTGATAGTCGGATGCGGCACGGGCTTTAATGCCTGCCATATTGCCCGAAAATTCGGGTGCAAACTCATGGGCGTTGATATCGCAGAAGAAGCGATCAAAAAAGCGAAAGAGAGAGCCGAAAATGAAAACCTTGCGGACACGGCGGAGTTCAGGGTAGGGGATGCCTATGACCTGCCGTTTGAAAATGATAAATTTGACGTTGTGATAACTCAATTCGTATCGCAGTTCCTTGACATGGAAAAAGCACTCAAGGAGTTTACGAGAGTGTTGAAAATGGGTGGTCGTGTCGGGATAAATGAGATGTTCAAAGACAATGAAATGCAACCCAAAATTGCAGAACAGATACTGGAGGCGGAGCAGATCATTAGTGAGATAACGGAGTTGCCATTCATCATCCATACCCCTTATGAGTGGAGGGACTGTCTTGAAAATGCAGGTTTAAAAGATATCGAGATCCATGAGAACAAGAAGCCCATGAACCTCAGGGAAGCCCCGCAGATGTTCAGGGAGATCGGAGGTTTTGGGCATTTCCTTAAATTGATAACAAAAATGACGAAAATAACCTTGGCCAGCAAGGTGATCCGGAAACGGTTTAAAAAATTGGGTGAATCCAAGAAGATCTTGGTCGGGTCACCCCTGATCAAATCTGCGTCCTCGAAACACGTGGGCTATATTCTGGGCGTTGGCAGTAAAAGATAGATCAGGAAATCGGATCCATTCATTCCATCTTCAGATGCCCTCTTCAAAGTTGATACCCAGCAGGAAAGTTCCGATACCGTGTTCACATTTGAGATTCATCCTATCTTTTAGATATTCATCAGTAGGGGGAGAAGGAGAAGCAAGTATCGCTTCCCTGACACCAGGCACATTTTCAACCGCAGGACATTCCTTTGGAGGTATTACCACGACTAGAGGATCAGATTTTCCCGTTAATGCACTTAATACTGATCTGCCGTAAATGATAATATTTCCAATCACAAGTGCATCCTTATTTTGTTCCCATTCCTTGAGCTTTTCAGGATCAGATACATCTTCCCCAACAACTTCCCCATTAACGAATCTGAATGCACTCGTTGAAGCAAGGGACGAATATTATCTGGAAAAAGGGATTTTGTGAATACATCTTCTTCAATGAAATGTGACGACCGTCTAAAATGGATACAGTTTTTAATCAATGGTTTTTATTCTAGTTACACAATAAAATATATACTACGAGAAAATCTTCGCTGACGCTCAGATTGACTCGCACTATAAAATTCTATACAAAAATAAAATGTGAGAAAACTCACATCTCGCGTTTCAACTTCTCGACAAGTTCCAGCTGAATTTCGTCATTGCGGTCACCACCACAAACCATGCCGCGAATACCGATAATATCTGGCTGGATGCGTCGGAGAGCAGGGAGGTCCTCAAACACAAGTGAGCCTGCAAGTGCACTCAGTAGATTCATATCGCGTGCAAGTTCTGTGAACTCGGTAAGTTCATCTTCGGACATGAACTCGAAAGTTGAGCGACCGTCTTTGATCCCTGTGTCCACCATAACCACATCAACGCCTACTTTTGCTCCGATTGCCGGAAGCAACATGGGTGAGATAGAATTAATGCGCTCATAATCGGAATAACCGGATGCTACAACGCACTTTGATGAATCGTAGCCCTTCACCGATTGCACTATATTAGTGAGCATATCAAGTGCCTGTTTTTCGGTTTGAATATCGAATAATCCTACCTTGACATAATCTGCACCAGAAACCGCTGCGCCCAATGCGGCAAGCGATGCTGTTCCTGGTTTGTAGTTAAAATCTCCGATGGTTGCACTGATTGGTTGTTTTGAACCAATAGCATCCTTTACAGAACTAATGACCCATGGGAAATTTGCACCCAGTGAACCTTCCTTAGGATTTTTAACATCGACAATATCGGCACCGCCATTGGAAGCAACTATTGCTTCTTCTTTATTGATTGGACTAATAAGTAATTTCATGAAACACCTTCTTATTTATATGGGTTTGAATATCTGTGTATTGATTAAATATGTTTCGAATTGTCTTCGTATTGGATATATATAACCGTACTGTTGTGCACGCACAAGGCGGAAACCGACAAAATTACCAACCTATCCACAAATCCAGTGTGCTTTGCAACACTTCCAAGCCAATAGAAGTGATAGATGCCATTAAACCAAAGGAAGTGTATATTGCCGACCTGAACGTCCTGCAGGGAATCGGTGCGCATGGCACAAATTTTGATGAAATCCATGCAGTCTCAAAACAGGTAAAGACAATGCTTGATCCTGCCATATCATCATTGTCCGATGTCGGCGAGGCACTTTCGCTTGCAGGTGATGTAATCATAGGTACTGAAACCGCGTCGTTAGACACGATATCGAATGCGGCATCAGAGTTTCCCGGACGTGTGAATGTCAGCATTGACATAAAGAACGGCAGGATACTGACGCGCGACCCGGATATGCCCGACGACCCGATAGAGGTTATCGGAATGCTAAATGACATGGATATCCGAGACATTATCATTCTGGATATGGACAGGGTTGGTACATCAAGCGGTGTAGATGCACAATTTTTAAGTACGATTGCCGCCAGTTCCAATCATGATGTGCTGCTTGGCGGCGGTGTTAAGGACATGAGTGATATTGAATCACTAAAGGAC
>JAUWBW010000010.1 GCA_030609665.1 Methanosarcinaceae archaeon
CGGAGGGCACAGAGGACACAGAGAGTAAAATCAGATACAATCTCTGTGTTTCTCTGTGTCCTCTGTGGTTAAATTACAATTGTCTGAAGATTAAAATGTTAAGACATTAGTATTAAACATTAGGTTCTTGACTATAATTACCAATTCAAAACTTATAGAAGATAAAACTATTGATTTTAAAGAGTTCAGCAGCGATGAGGGGATGTCCAGAGGACGATTGCTCTTTTTAGGTGGATATGTCCTTGATTTTATGGAATACATTTGTTTGGGAAAAGAACGACCGAAATATAGGTTTAATCTTTCCGATAGCCAAGGCAATCTGATTTTTTGATATGATAATGCAGCTCACCATAAAGATATCCGTACATTCCCGCATCATAAACACACACCTACAGAGATCAAAGCCTCCGGGGAAATTGGATTTGCAGAAGTAATGTCTGAAATCGAGATACTTATTTTAACAAATTTTGATAAATGATTGCTCAGTATAAGGAGTCAGACGGAATTAGATAGTATAATTTTATAAATTATATACACGAGTCAATTTGATTAATTCTTTAAACGTCAATGGTGCAGGAATGCGCCGCCTGCGGCGGATTGAATCGGCATTTTATCGACTATTTTCATGGTGTGTGTTCCCCCGTCTTCTTTTCAAGCTCTGCCACTCGTTCTTTAAGTCCAGTCACCCACATCATGCCTTCCCCACCGTAATCACGCTTTTCCAACCGTAATCACGCTTTTCCAACCGTTACCCAAAACACACTTCCCTGTCCTGCCGGATTATCCTCAACACCAACCTCTCCGCCGTGCAGTTCAATGATGCGTTTTACAATTGCGAGACCGAGTCCTGTCCCTTTCACACCGCTTTTATCCACACGTTTGAATCGTGTAAAGATCTTTGGCTTATCCTCATCGGAAATGCCATTCCCAAAGTCTGTCACTGTCACTTTCCATTTCTCATCCGAATCGAGTATATCCACAATGATCCTGCTTTCCTGCGGACTGTACTTGATGGCATTGGACATCATGTTTGCAAAAACCTCTTCGATCATAGGATTTACGTTTGCCGGATATGTTCCCTCTGCGACAAAATCGAGTGTCATCCGTTTTTCATCCAGCATGGGTCTGAAGTTGTTCACGACATCGTTAAAGATACTATCAAGATATTTCTCTTCAAAATCAATCTCATCCACCGACTGTAATTTTGCAAATTTAGCTGCGCTTTGTATCATATTGATGAGTTTTTCATTACTCTTCTCGATCTTCTCAAGTAAATGGAGTTTTTTCTCGTCGTCTTCCATATTAAGCAATACCTCAGTGAATCCCTTAACAATCCCCGCAGGATTTAGAAGGTCATGCCGCAGGATATCTGTAAACAGGTCTTTGAGTTCGTTCGAACTTTTTAGTTCCTCTGCGTATTGTTTAAGGGCTTCCTCTGCTTGTTTGCGCTCGGTAATATCGATCCCCTGAGCAATAATAGCTAAAACGGTCTTGCCATCTTCCCCGTAGAGGTTTGCAGAATTCCATAATGTCAACCGGATAGTTCCGTCTTTGTGAAGAATTGGAATTTCTAACAATTCCCAGTATTCGCCACTTAAAGTACGATTAATCTCACTCAGTGTTTCATGTATACTTGAATCCGGGAAAAGCATTTGCATGTTTTTGTAAAGCAACTCGTCAGATGTATAGCCTATAAGATGCTCAAAAGCGGGATTGACTCTTGTAATTTTGTATTCAGGATTCCATACAATAACCGGAGCATTGGTATAATCAATCAATTTCTCCAGATAATCACTGGTTTCACGCAGTGCCTTTTCAGTCTTTTTGATCTCCGTGATATCGCGACTTGATTCAATTATCTGTATCACTTCCCCATTCTCATCAAAAATTGGGGTGACAACAATATCAACAAATAATTCATCTCCTGCCTCATCATGATGCACATGCATAACCCGTGCAGGTTCCTTAGTATCAATAACCTGCTGGAGTGGACATGGCTCATCTCGATCACCACATGGTGTATCCCTGTTATGGATTGCCTGATAGCATGTTAAAGACATTGCGACAGGGTCATTACCTTTGAGATGTTTACGTGCTGCCCCATTTGCCATCTGAACCTTATAGTCACTGATATTTATTACTAACATGGGGTCGGCCATGTTATCCATGATAGTCTGCACGAAATCCCATGATCTTTTCAATTTCCTTTCCGTCCGCTTGCGCTCAGCAATTTCATATTGGAGTCTCTTATTTATTCTCATCACATGCCGCGTGGCAAATACCATAAGAAGCAGGGCTGCAATGATTAGAACTACATCGTACCAGTACTGCCTGAGTACTTCGCCAAGTGTTACTTCCCCATACCCCTCATACGGTTCCACGCGCAGTTCCTTTAGACATTCATGCACCGGATTGTAATCTAATGGAATTGTCCAGCCTGCACATTTCGCAGCCCTTGCTGCCTGAGAGTCAGCAGGCATGGTGAGAAGAGCCACAGCAACTTTTACACTAAGTTCATCAGGCGCATGCCTGAGCTTTGCGAATGGCCATTCAGGATAGAGTCGTGTGCTGAGCATGAATGGAAAACCTTCAACATGCTGCTGGTTGAGGACTTTGAACTCATTGATCTCGATCAAACCATCCTCCGCCATACGTTCAAGTGTGTCGGTACGTACCGTTCCTGCATCAACCTCGCTGTTTTTGACAGCATATACAATCAGATCATGCGGGAATCCGCTGAACTTAAGTGTGGAAAATTCGCGGTGTGGGTCGATTCCGTTATCCTTGAATTCCTTCCATGCTATCCACCAGCCTCCAAATGCATCCTCATGCACTGCCATGAAGGATTTGCCTTTTAGATCTTTAAGATCGTTGATATCATTCCTGTCTGCTCTTGTGAATATAACCGCGCCGAACACTTCATAGTCGTTTCCCTGCCTCAGATTCTCCAAGGTAGCGATACGGCTCACCCCATATTTATATTCCAGTCCCACATAGGAACCGGGGTTGGTTGTCACAAAATCCACTTCAGCACGCTCCACCGCCGGAGCGATGTTGTCATTATCCAACGGAACTATGACAAATGTGTATTCGGGAACCTGTTCGCTAAGGTAGTCCGCCGTGGGAGTCCACATTGTCAGGGCTTCCTCCTCACCCCTGTAAGCCAGAACACCAATTTTGATAACGTTCTCTTCTGCATACGCAGGCGTGGATAAAGATGCCAGCAGTACAAGGAACATTGCAATAACAAGAATCAGATGTTTTCTGTGTGTTGCACACATTATTTATGCTCTCGCTCCCTTATTTTCAAGTTCAACCATCCGCAGATCCCGCCCAACAGTTGTGTAAATATCTACCAGATCAGTTGACCTGAAACCCGCGACTAAGACATAAACCATCACCCTGCCGGATATGATAGCAACACTTCCTATAAGTTTGTATGGCTTACGTGTATATATAAATACGGGTATTGAGAGTCAGCGCTCACCTCCCTCCATTTTGCCTATAAAGAAGTATGAGTGCCCAATTTCCCCTAAAAATTTGTTATTGCCCTTCTTTAGTCAATAGTTTGAACGCACTTGAACTTCTCATCAGATCAGATCTTCCCACAGAAAAAGCTGTAATCGCAGTCAGCAATGTAGTGATCATTGTAATCAGCATGTACAATTCTGCTTCTGTTTTGCCTCTGTTTGACATTCTGTCACGTCGATATCCCCATTTATCATTACTAAACTGCCTCTCGGACTCAGTTCTTCGATTAGCAATTCTCT
Organism: Methanosarcinaceae archaeon; assembly: GCA_030609665.1. Taxonomy (GTDB): domain Archaea; phylum Halobacteriota; class Methanosarcinia; order Methanosarcinales; family Methanosarcinaceae; genus Methanovorans. The sequence goes on from JAUWBW010000010.1 coordinate 3,771, forward strand.
CCAGCACACGTGGATCAATAATTTTCACATAGTCTGGATTAAATGTTTTTCCTTTTTCAGTTTTAATAAGTTCCTTATTTCCAAAATCGCGAGCCTGGATATAGGCACTTATCTCAAATTCGTTACAAAAATCGTCATTAGCTGCACTGTCCATGCCCTTGTCAGTAGATAATATCTGAGGATAAAATCCATAGGTCTCGTGAAACTGAGTAAGGATTTCTCTCAACAACGGATTTTCATTTGCACTACCTTTGTAACACTGAACCAGCATAGGAAGGCCATATTCGATATCTGTCAACTTGAATGCTAAAAAACCAATGCCCTTGATGTAGTTACCATGTACATACAATCCAGCATCAGGATCCGTATATTGTTTCGTTTTTTTATTTTTGTGAGGACCAGTATTTGATCTAATTAATGTACCATCCACTCCAACCATCCTGCCTTTTATCAAGCCGAGTGACATACATTTCTTTACCATATCAGCAGTAATCTCTCTAAAAACTTCAATGCAGAACTTATCAGCAGCTCTGCTGATAATTGTTCTAGTGGGAATCTTGTTCGGTACAAATCCACATACTTCTGCTAACCTTTCATTTTCGTATAATTGATCTATGAGGCCAGTATAAGTTCTAATGCGTCGCTTGCACATGAGTATATGTGTTTTTAAAACGGTTACAAGATTGTAATCCTGAGTTTGAATGGCATATTTATTTTCGATTTCATTTACAATGTCCCAGTTATAAAACAGAAAAAGGTGACGGATGTCACCTTTATAAGCTGAAATATTAGAATATGCGATTTTTTCGGTTTTTGAGAGTTCTCCGCCATCGATTAATTTGCAAACGAGTGTTTTAAAGTTTGGAACATAGTGCTGTACTCTACCTTTCATTTCACTCAGAAATTGTTGAAAGTCTGACAATTGTTTTTGTATGCCTGTTTTAACATCACGAAATATTTTGTTTATTCGCGATGTTAGACGCGTTTTGATACTTTTCCCCTTCTTTTTCGCAAACCATATATCAGATGGTTTGCAATCTTTAATTGAAGAGGGTGATTTTGTATCAAAATCAGATATCTGTACTTGAATATAATATCCATCCTCTGTAAAGACTTGAATCATCTTGAACTCCTATATTATTACACTATTACGTGTTCGCTAAAGTAATAGAGGAGTTCAAGACAAATAAACTTTTATTTAAGGTCAGAATGAAAAAGTATATATATGGCTTTAAATTTGATTTTAAAGGGTATACTAAATTTATTAGTTAAAAGAGGGAATAATTGACTTGTAAACAATAAAAGGAGTTTAATTAGATTCGACTCTCAATCCCCATACGTGTTTTGCGCTGACAATGTCGTATCCGAATATTATTTCGCTTATACTGTGTACGGAAACAGTTCGATATTTGTCCACTTATTGAAAAAAATGCCACAGAGCACGCGAAAGCTCGGGAATTCAGATTGCTGTGAAATACTTGTTTAATTCGTCTGTTACTCTATTCGAGTAGCCACTTCCAAAGCGGCACGAATTTAATATTCTTATCTTTAAATTCTTGCTCGTCCTCGTAACCCCACGTAATCACAAGCAGATCACTGCATCCAAGTTCTTTTGATGCTTTGACAAGTGACTTTAGCTCTTTCTGTTGTCAGAATATCATCAATATCATAACAGACTTGGATCAATTGCTTAACTTCCATTCTATCTGTCACAACAAAATCCACTTCCTTTCCAGAAGCCTCTTTCCAATAATACACATCCAGCAGAGGGTTTAAGTAGTTCGTATTTGTTTAGTTCATTTCAGCTCGTTTTATTCTGCTACAGAGTACAATATGGTCATTTATGAACCTCTGTGGCTCACGAGAAAATTCTCCCTCCGGTCGAATTGACTCGAACTATATAATTCCATAAATTATATACTATGAAAAATTTGTGCTAAACTAATACAAAATATCCAAACAAATTCGATCTCATCCCTCACTCACAAACTCATGAGCAGACGCCGCCGCAATTGCACCATCACTTACCGCAGTCACAACCTGACGAAGCGGGGTTACCCTGCAATCCCCTGCGGCATAAATACCTTCAACAGATGTTTCCATCCTGTCGCTCGTGATAATGAATCCGGCCCCTGTTTTATCGACATCAACAAAACCGGTGTTCGGAACAACACCAACATAGATAAAAACACCATCCATTGCCATCTCGACCGTGTCACCGGACTTGACATTCTTAAGTATAACTTTTTCAACACTGCCATCACCCAACACTTCATCAAGAATAGTGTCACAAATGAATTCAATGTTATTCCTTGAAAAAGCCCTATCTTTTAACACTTTTGTGGCTCGCAGTTCATCGCGCCTGTGCACAACATAGACCTTGCTCGCAAGATTTGACAAAATGAGAGCATCAGTTATCGCAGAATCTCCGCCTCCAATAACTGCAACATTCTTACCTCTGAAAAACGGTCCGTCACATGTTGCACAGTATGAAACACCCCGTCCTGCAAACTCCTCCTCACCCGGTACACCGAGATGTTGAGGATTCGCACCGGTTGCGATTATCACTGCCTTTGCCTCGATCTCCCCTTCATCGGTGGAAATTATCTTCTTGTCACCATCGGACTTAATGTTAAGTACTTCGCCATCCTCCGTGGTCACACCAGCCTCTTGTGCATGTTCCTTGAACTTATCCATCAGCTCCATACCGGCGATAGAAGAAAAACCCGGGTAATTTTCAACAATATCGGTTAATGCGATCTGCCCGCTGATAACATCCTTTTCCAAAATAAGTGTATCAAGCCCGTATCTAACGGCATAGATACCTGCACTGATTCCGGCAGGCCCGTCGCCTATAATGACTAAGTCGTACATGTCAACCTCTATCGATCATGAAACGAATGATGCTGCTTTGAGTTTTTTCGGAACACCGATAAACTCCACCTTGCCATCGATTATTGTTGTTGGCACGCCATGTATGGAATACTTGGCAGCAAGTGCCTGACCTTCAGGCAGGTCCACATCTACCTCTTCATACTCAAAATCATACTTGGATTTCAGATCATGCCAGAGTTTGATTGCCGTTGGGCATACATTGCACCATTTGGCATGAACAAGAGTCACTTTCACCATTTCAAACCACTCCACTGAATTATAGTTACTGAATGTTAATTCAATTACTATTAAATTTAGCGCCTAATCAATCCCATATTTTCTTTGATTATGCCTATACTTCTGGCTTTATCATACACCAAATATTGTTGCATTTTGAAGGATATATATTCCTAATACCGGGTGAACAACACACTGCATGTGGCACATTGAACAATCAAATTTGTGCACCCGGCACATCAGATAAACAAATCCTATATCGTTATAATGCATGAATATATATACTACCGATTTTATTTTAAAACATGGAATATTTGTCGTTAGTACACAAAATTGCAATAACCGCTGCCATAACAGGGCTTTATTTTGTAATTCGTATATGGTTAAGATGGAATACTATAAATCTGGAAGTGCTAAAAGCAAGAATTTTCCTGAACAAGACGTTTATAAAAAAGAATTTGATCTATGTAACTCTTGCAACTTTGTTACTTGTCCCATATCAAGTCGTTGAATTATTTGAACATGTTGAATTTATTTCAGAGCACCACATTCTTTTTGAGATATCCGAAATAATGGAAGTTGTATCACTCATATTCCTCGTGGTATTATTATATGAATGGTTCAGTATTTTATTTGTTGGAAATAAAGATAAGTTTCAGTAACTCAAAATTACATTATTCTACCTAAAAAGAACGTATTTGTTTATCCTTTTTTAACGCCAATACAATTAGCCTTAGGTGGGGCATTACCAAATCGAAGTGTTTTTTAACTGCCATCACGCCTTCGTGATACACTCATACCGAACATCCGCACGCGTGATCTCCGGTACATCGCCCCACATTCCCATATACTCCCCCTGAATAACAACCGCGCCCTTGATCCCTGAAACATCCTTTACAACATCGAATGCCTCTTCAACAGATTCACGCCCTGTCTCTACTGCATTTCCAAGGGCGGTCGCAGCGGAATCCGCAAGTGACACATCGTCAGAGAATACAATTGCGGCATCCGCCATCCCAAAACTGATAGACGGACCGACCGTTCCTGCTGAAGTGCACACGCCTGTTATACTATCCCCTGGTTCAATAGTGAATGCAAGGTCTTTGATCGGCGATTCGCCGGCATATATTCCCATAATGACCGGACGGTCATTGATGATCGCCACATCTCCGCCGTTATCCACAATGGCATACGATGCGCCGGCATCAACCATCGCTTCAACGGCAAGTGCAGCAACCGTTCCTGCAACTGCACTCATCGGTCCGATTCCCATAGCATTTCCGGCATCGACAAGCCGCTTGACGATATCTGGTGCATCAAGTGCACAAGTGTGCGGCTCAAGTGTTATCTTAAAATAAGGGTCAGACAGGATATAGTGCTCAAGTTGTGCGCGATGTAATCGTATAGCCTCTTTGGCGGCTTCAATGTGTGACTGCTCATCGGACGAAATGGTAACAATTGTCTCTTTTAACTGAAAATGTTCTTTCATTGTAACAACGTATTGTTAAAAAAGGGTAAATAGATGCTGGTTTGTCACCGGCATCCAAAGCATAAACAATTTACATTGCGTACTTACTTACTCATAATGTGCTTTTAGTGTTCAAGTGTCAGTGCACCATGTGGGCACATTTCAATACATGTTCCACACTGGATGCATTTTTCTTCATCAAGGTTTACGCTCCAGTCTTCACCAAAAGTGAATACCTTTACCGGACATACAGACACGCATGCACCGCATTCAACACATTCATCCTCATCCCGCAATATCGGTTTATCCAATACGGAAACTTCCGCACCACGTGATGTCAGGGCATCCTTGAACTTGCTAAAATAATCTTCAGGCACATCTGCTGTGATCTCACCTTTTGTGGAATCGATATGTGCTTGTGAAATATTCAAGAGCGTACCGGTCTCAATGATCACCTCTGCGATTATCGGTTTTACTACAATATCAGTTGCAACATTGATCTTGATTTTCATATCTAGCACCTCCGTGCGAGTAGTTTGCTTATGTCATCACTCGTGATGATCCCAATCACTTGATTATCCTTGTCAACAATCGGCATCGCAGATATCCTGTTTAAGTCAAGTCTGTATGCAGCAACATCGATCGACTCACCCGGCACTGCTGTTATCGTCTTTTTGGTCATTATGTCTTCAACCAGATCGTACCTGTCCTCTGCAACTGCTTTTGAAATATCCCATGCAGTGACGATACCGACAATGGAATTAGTATTGGATACTACCGGAAGATGGTTGAACGCACTTTCAAGGATCTTCTTTGCAGCTTCATGGACACTTGCGTCCTGTTTGATCGTTACGACATCATCGGACATGATATCTCCGACCAATGGGGTTTCCTGAGTCTGCAACATTGGTTTTACCGAACTGTCAAGAGGCAAGCGGTCAATCGGCATATTCACAAAGAACTCACCACGTTTGATCCAGTCCTTCAATTCCCCTGCGATCTTTCGAGCGACCTTGAAACTTGACATTGAAGATGTTGGTACCTCCTTTCCGTTTATGTCAATTGTACCGGATTTGAGTTCTTCGTATGTCACCTGCCCGAGTTTTGGACGGGCGCGGCTTTCGACTGCATAATCAAGAATGGCAGTCGAGATGTCCGCATCGGACACCGCTGTTGCCTGTGCAACCTTTTCGTTTATAATTGGTATCGGGACACCAATTCCAAGATATAACGATGTGCCATAGCCACGTAATATTGCAGCTCGTACATAATCAGGGTTCATTTTCTTCAGGTCGCCCTGAACCATTATAGTACCGAAACCATTGCCTGGGTCGTGCTGAGTACCTTCTCCTGTGATGTAACCCTGTGCACCGCCAAGGAATATTCTTGTTCCGGTCCCGATGGTCTCATAGTTCGGATCATTGGATATTGGTGAGAGCACACCGGCTGCGGAATATGTCGCATTGCCGAAATCAGGTAATAATGCACCCATGTATGTGTGGAGTGTGCGGTTTGAACTGTTGGTAGCGACATTGTATTTCTGATACCCGTTTCTTGGGTTCATCATCACTGCCTGGTTTATGTCATCAAGGGTAATGGTTGTATCAAGCTGCTTTCTTGGATAACAATCCGTACCATAGGCTGTCGCATGTACATCAACTGACTTGCCTCGAAGAAGATCCTCGATAACGTGAGCACCGCCGTAATCCATTCCGCGCGTCTCGGACAGTTGGGTTGCACCAATGTATGCATCCACAGCCGCAAGTCCGGTATATGCTTCTACATCATTGAACCAGACATTTTGCATCTTGATCGGGGGTTCGGAATGTCCAAGATTGACCCATACACCTGATGAACACATTGCACCAAAAGTACCGGTTGTAACAACATCGACTTCCTTTGCAGCACCTTCCGCACCAAATTCTGCCACTATGCCGACCATTTCCTCGGCTGTAACAACATTGACGCTTCCGTCTTTGATCCTACGGTTAATTTCATGAATAGATTTTTCGACCATGTTATGTACCTCTCATAATCATGTTGGGTAATATTCATGGAACGTATATATTACTTATGGTTATTTGGATGTGTTGGTGGCTTGGTATTGTTATGAGATCTTTGCCATGAAAGAAATATTTATAGCAATATGCACGCTCAGTCCTTTGAGCATTAATTAGCTAAACTGCATGAGTTCAGTCCCACTTTGGCAACGTAAAATGAATCGTTGTCCCAACCCCTTTTTCACTCTCAGCCCATATTCGTCCCTTATGTGCTTCGACTATAAGTTTGCTGATATGCAAACCCAATCCCGTCCCCCCATATCTGCGCCTTGTAGAAGCATCCCCCTGATAGAATCTCTCAAATAAATTATCTATCTGCTCTTGACATATCCCAATACCTGTGTCACTCACCGCAATATGCAGATTATCACCATCTTCGTGTGCCGTTATCGCAATCTCACCGGATGGTGTGAATTTAATTGCATTACCGATCAGATTTATCATAACCTGCATCATTCGGTCTTCATCTGCCTGAATGAGAGGTAAATTGTCAGACAATTCCTTTTTGATAGTGAGATCATTCCTCTTGATCTGTGGAAGCATATCCGAAACTGACTTTTCAATGACATTAGCGATCTGGAGAGGTTTGAATGTATATTGCATCCTTCCAGCTTCTTCAATACTCAAATACAAAATCGAATCGATCAAACGTTCAAGCCTATCAGCATTGCGCATAACAGTATCAACAGCTTTTTTCTGCTGCTCATTGAGTTCGCCTAATGTGCCGGCACTTAATACCTCACTATACCCCTCGATCGAAACAAGAGGTGTTTTAAGTTCATGGCTTACGTTAGATAAAAATTCATCCTTCATTTTATCAAGGGATTTGAGTTCTTCGTAGGCTTTTTTCGTTTCTTCGAACAAACGTACGTTTTCAACTACAATTCCGACCTGATTGCCGATGGATACCAGCAGGCGCATATCCTTTATGCTGATCTCGCGCTCTGCTGGTACCGACATAGTGATAAAACCAATTACTTTTTCCCGCGAACATAACTGGAAGATCACAACTTTTTCAATGCCATATTCTGCTGCCTTAACCGTTTCGTAACCATGCGGTGGTTCTTGTGTAACAATAGGCTCTTGCGATTTCAGTATCGCTGCAACAGTCGGACTGTCAAGCGGTATGCTACGAACCTTTTTTACAAATTCATCTGGAAAGCCCTGCTGTACATGTAGAACCGCCTCACCGGCATCTTCGTCTATTAAATAAATCTCACCCGCTGCAATCTTAAGAAAATCGAGTGTCTTCTTAAGAATTCCGTTTAAGAGTTCATCAAGTTCAAAGGATTGGGTTGCAATTGTTGCGATAGAATACATAGTAGATAGGTTGCGGTTTATCTCAAGTGTCTCATTTTTGGATGAGATTAGCTCACCTATTGTATTCTGTAATTCCATTGCCATCGCATTAAATGAGTCAGCAAATTTTCCAATCTCATCCTTTGTTCCCACGTCGATTTTCTCAAATTCACCTTTAGCTATGGCTTCTGTACCACTGATCAACTTATTAATAGGTTGGATGATGCCTTTGGCATAATAACGAGATATGAACATGGAAAGTACAAAACCTGATAACAGGTAAAAAAGATATATTCCCAGTATCCTGAGTCCGGAATCGGTATATGGCTGTTCCAGGATTCCCACGTAAAGTATACCTATGATCTCACCGTCAAAGTTCCTTATCGGTTTATAGGCAGTAACATACCATGTATTTACAACAAAAGCCCTGTCTTTCCAGTATTCACCGCCTTCAAGCACTGCTTCATTAACTTCCTGGGACACTCTGGTAGTTATTGCCCGCTCTCCTGTGTCTGTGAGAACATTGGTAGAGATCCTGAAATCTTCTTGAAAGATAGTAGTTGTGCCCATGTCCCTGCCACCATAGATCTCGTCCTTATACAAAGCGTTCTTTATTTCATCCACGATCTTATAATCGCGGTTTATCAGATCAGCCCCGTACAGTACGCCAATCACATTGCCGTCGTCGTCATGGATGGGTGCGGCTGCAATTAATACCATGCCCGACGTAGAGTTGTCCTCAGGTCTTGGTTTTGCTTTAGGGGTGGGAGTGAATTCCATATATGCCTGATCAGCCAGTGATCTATTCTCCTTTAACAGTTCTTCACGCGTTATTATTTCGACGGACGATGCTGTCATACCGGTCAATGCATGAGAAACCAGATCGTTGTCTGCCATGGAGTCACCGAATAGTGCAGGATTTCTTGCCCTGGCCACAACAATACCATTATTATCGGTAACAGTAAGGATGTCAATTTTATCACTGAACTTTTTATAATAGATATCATCAAGATTCTGGCGAAGCATTGCAGAATCATTAGAGAGAAGTGGATCACGTATACGCGAAAAACCTGAAGTATATACTACTATATTCTCTGTTTGGATTAAATAATTTTGAAATATGGTATCAGCAACGTCCAGATCATGGACAACATCATCCTGAATGTTGGTTTGAACAAAATCATTGAATAAGTATGCCCCAACTCCCCCGGCAATTAAAAAGGATACCAGAAGTACCACCAAAAAACCAAATATCAGTTTTTTTTCAATAGTGCTCCACATATATATTCAACCTCAAACCCTATATTATAATAATTTATTCATTTCTATTTATAAATTTCCTATTGGAACCGAGTCAACCTTTCCTGACAGTCACCCAAAACACACTCCCCTGTCCTGCAGGGTTATCCTCAACACCGACCTCTCCCCCATGTAACATGATAATTTTCTTGACAATTGCAAGACCAAGCCCTGTTCCTTTAACGCCACCTTTGCCCACACGCTTGAACCGCTCAAAAAGTTTAGGCTTATCCTCATCAGAGATGCCTTCACCAAAGTCGGTTACTGTTACTTTCCACTCTTCACCCGAATCAAGTATATCAATAATGATTTTGCTTTCCTCCGGACAGTACTTTATGGCATTGGACAGCAGATTTGCAAATACCTCCTCAATAACCGGATTTACATTCGCGGGATATATCCCCTCAGCAGCAAACTCAAGTATCATCTGCTTTTCTTTAAGCTTTAGTCTGAAGTTTTCCACGACTCCTTTAAAGATGGTACCAATATCCATTTCTTCAAACTCAAGTTCTTCAACTGTCTCCAGCTTTGCGAATTTAGCTGCGATTTCAATCATGTCAATAATTTTTTTATTATTTCGTTCAATTGTTTGAAGTGCGCGGATTTTTTTCTCGTCCTCTTCCATATTAAGCAGCACTTCAGCATACCCTTTGACAATGCCAGCAGGATTTAACAGGTCGTGGCGCAGAATATCTGTAAAAAGGTCTTTGAGCTCATTGGAACGCTTTTGTTCTGTAACGTCCCTTCGTATCGCCAGAGTGCCTATGATCCTTTTGTACTCGTCCTTCAACGGTGAGCCCGTGATCTCGTAAAAATGTTCCATCCCATCTTTGTCCATTTGAGAATGGACCAATCTCATAACCTCCCCGGTCTCCAGTGATTTTATAGCCGGACAGTCTTCACATATTTCATTTCTTCCCTCATATACCTGATAACAAAAATTACCCACAATATCCTCACCATATATTTCTTTTGCCAGTTCGTTGGTAAAGATAATCCTCATATCCATGTCCTGAGCACTGGCAACATCACTGATACTCTTAAATATCGTCTCAACCTCATTCTTCGATGAGATCAGTTCACCCATTGTCTTTTGTAAATCCTCTGCCATTACATTGAATGATTCGGCAAGTTTTCCGATCTCATCTTTTGTCCCTACATCTATCTCCTCAAATTCACCTTTAGGTATGGCTTCTGTACCCCTGATCAACTTATTAATAGGTTGAGTGATGATTTTGGAATAATAACGAGCTATGAACATGGAAAGTACGAAACCTGATAACAGGTATAAAAGATATATTCCCAGTATCTTAAGTCCGGCATCAATATATGGCTGTTCCAGGATTCCCACATAAAGTATACCTATGATCTCATCGTCAAAGTTCTTTATAGGTTTATAGGCAGTAACATACCATGTATTTACCACAAAAGCCCTGTCTTTCCAGTATTCACCGCCTTCAAGCACTGCTTCATTAACTTCCTGGGACACTCTGGTAGTTATTGCCCGCTCTCCTGTGTCTGTGAGAACATTGGTAGATATCCTGAAATCTTCCTGGAAGATAGTAGTTGTGCCAATATCTCTATCGTTATAGATTTTGCCTTTGTACAAAGCGTTCTTTATTTCATCCACGATCTCATAATCGCGGTTTATCAGATCAGCCCCGTACAGTACGCCAATCACATTGCCGTCATCGTCATGGATGGGTGCGGCTGCAATTAATACCATGCCCGACGTAGAGTTGTCCTCAGGTCTTGGTTTTGCTTTTGGAGTTGGGGTAAATTCCATATATGCCTGATCAGCCAGAGATTGATTCTCCTTTAACAGTTCTTCACGCGTCATGATCTCAATGGATGATACAGTCATACCGGTCAATGCATGAGAAATAAGATCGTTGTCTGCCATGGAATCCCCGAATAGTGCAGGATTTCTTGCCCTGGCCACAACAATACCATTGTTATCTGTAACAGTAAGGATGTCAAATTTATCGCTGAACCTTTCATCATAGATGTCATCGAGATTCTGGCGAAGTATTGCAGAATCATTATAGATCAGAGGATCACGTATACGCGAGAAAAGTGAACCACAGGATACTATATTCTCTGTTTGGATTAAATGATTTTGAAATATGGCATCAGCAACGTCCAGATCATGGACAACATCATCCTGAATGTTGGTTTGGACAAAATCATTGAACAAATAGACTCCAACTCCCCCGGCAATTAAAAAGGATACCAGAAGTACTACCAAAAATCCAACTGTCAGTTTTTTTTCAATAGTGATCCACATATATATTCAACCTCAAATTCTATATTATAATAATTTATTCATTTCTATTTATAAATTTCCTATTGGAACCGGGTCATCCTTTCCTGACAGTCACCCAAAACACACTCCCCTGCCCTGCAGGGTTATCCTCAACACCGACCTTTCCACCGTGTAACTCGACAATTTTCTTGACAATTGCCAGACCAAGTCCGGTTCCTTTTACATTGCCTTTGCCTACGCGCTTAAATCTTGTGAAGATATTTGGCTTATCGTCATCGGAAATACCTTCCCCAAAGTCAGTCACTGTCACCTTCCATTTTTCGCCTGAATCAAGAATATCTACAATAATACGGCTTTCATTTGAACCATATTTGATAGCATTGGACAAAAGATTGGCAAAGACTTCCTCAATCATCGGATTCACATTTGCAAGATGTTCCCCTTCTGCTACAAAATCAAGTGTGATTTGTTTTTCGTAAAGAATCGGGGCAAAATCTTCCACGACATCCTTAAAGATCGTGCCAATATCTTTAACATTAAATTCAAACTCATCAGTAGACTCTAATTTTGCAAATTTGGCTGCTGATTCAATAAGACCTATCAACTTCTTATTATTCTGCTCGATCTTTTGAAGTGCATGCAGTTTATTCCCATCATTTTCTTTCTCAATCAATACTTCAGTAAAACCTTTAATAAGACCCGCAGGATTCAAAAGATCATGGCGCAGGATATCTGTGAACATGTCTTTTAGTTCATTGGAATGTTTCAAGTCCTCTGCGTACGTTTTAAGTTTTTCTTCTGCTTGCTTACGCTCAGTAACATCCACAACGATACCCTGATAATGAGTAATATTGCCATCAGGATCATGCCGAATCCATGTATGATCTTCAGTCCAGCGAACGTCACCTGATTTGGTAATTATCCTGTATTCCTGAGAATATTCAT
>JAUWBW010000057.1 GCA_030609665.1 Methanosarcinaceae archaeon
TTTTTGCAGTGTCGGATGTTCATCTGGATGCAGGCTGCTTTCATGGTGTGGATATTTGTGTTGTAGATATATTATCTTTTTTGAACATGGTCAATCTTGTACACCCTGTCGTTCTCCCGAACAACTCCATCAACACCCAACCCTACTTCCTGTCCCTGTTCACTTTCGTGTGCCGCCTCTCCATCAACGATCAGAGACCTAACTTCCTGTTCAAGATACGTAGTGTATCCTTCAACAACAATATTATCCCCTACAGCCAACCCCTGTTACAACAATCTCACAGCCGCAGCATTCTGCTTTGAATAATAGTTGGTCACCACGCCGACAGCCTGCCGCTTCACAGGTGATACATTCATGTTATGCTCGTACGCCAATCCTTCAGGTCCGGGTGTACCGAAGTAGAAACCTGTGGAAAATCCGCGGTTGTATTCCAGTGCCATCTGGTCCTTCAATTCCTGTGCGCGTTCAAGTGTGTATGAACCGTTCCGGCAATCGTCCAGTGCTTCACGGTAACATCGGGAGATGGTGGCAGTATAACTTGGATTTCGCAGCCTGCCTTCAACCTTGAAGGCATCCACACCTGCATCGATAAGTTGTGGCACATGTTCAATCATACAAAGGTCTCTTGCACTGAGCAGGTATTTACCTTCCAGATCCACCTCTCTTCCATCATCTGCGTGTAGTGTCCATTCCCATCTGCACGGCTGGGAACATTCCCCGCAGTTGCCGGATTTACCGAGCAGGTATGCCGAAAGATAACACCGCCCCGAAATTGCCTGACACATCGCGCCGTGTACGAACACTTCCAGTTCCATGTCAGTATCCTGTCTGATATCCTTGATCTGTTCAAGTGATAACTCTCGTGAAAGCACCACGCGGCTGGCACCAATTGACTTATAGAAATTGGCAGTGTCGGCATTGGACACATTTGCCTGAGTCGAGATATGTACTCTTAAACCACTATCTACAGCCTTTGTAATGACGGCAGGGTCCCATGCGATGATCGCATCAACACCGGCACTTGATGCCGCTTCAATAACCTCTTTTACGTCAGGAATATCATCAGGATATATCACGCTGTTCACTGCAAAATTTGCGCGCAATCCATAACCATGCACTTGTTTTACAAATGCATCGAGGTTTTCCGGAGTGATGTCATTCGCCCTTGACCGCAGGCTAAACCTGTCCAGTGAAAAATAGATGGCATCTGCATAATCCTTGCACACCGAAAGGGCGGCTGGATTTTTCACTCCCATTATAAGTTCGGGAATTTTGGTGGAGTTATCGTTGTGTTTGTTCATGTGAGTTCATGGGAATGATTGGTTAAAACAGTTGTTGATAACTCACTGCGGAAAGTGAGTGATCAAATGTGTCTGCCTATTTTTCCATTGTTTAGGTTTGCAAAATTATTCACTCTGCGAGATATCAGCACCAGCATGATCGCCAATAGAACTAATAAGACGACAAGAATCACAATAGTATTGATCGGCAATTCCATGCCCCTTCGTCTTTTTTGTTCAAGGGTGGGTGCGCGGTGAGGGTGTGTGGGATTTTAGTTTTTACAGAACATGTGTTATGGAATGGATGTCGTACACCATTCGTGAAACAAACTAAACTAATTCTATATATACAGAAAGTGCTTAAAAGATTATAGAGGTCAATGAAAGAAATCGTATCAAAGTGTTGGAAGCAAGCCAATAAGGACTTGCTGACTGCGAGTAATTGCATAGATTCGGGAGATTATAATGGTTTGAGTTTCATGATAATACATCTTTAACTTTTTTAGCACCATTTTTCATATCATGTAACGCAATTCCAAGATTTGCATTTGCTTCAGTCAGTGCAACCAGTAATGCTTTTGAACCCGTTGCAACCGTTAGTAGTTTGCAATCATCTGATTCTACAACAACTCTATCTGGCGTCCAACCCCCAATTTTTATTGTTGCTGTTTCAGCAGCTATGAACATAGTTGCAGCCATTGCTGCAAATGTCTGTGCATGATTGGATTTGGTATTTGACACCATCAATAAGCCGTCTCTTGCTACGACTGCAACTGCTGTTATATTCTTTGTTTTTGTGAGGCTATTCACCACATCATCTAATTTTTCAATTATAGTTGCCATTGAATCAATCTTTGTTTTTGTTAAAATTAATCGTGAATAATATTATTTAAATCATTCTACAACATCGTGCATTAATTAAACCGCATGCGAAAGTTTAATTCTCCCCTCGCTAACTTCAATCCCAAACTTTTGTTTAGCATAATCCTTTGACATCCCATGACCATGCAACAAAAGTTCAACAATGTCTTGTGGTTCATCAATATCAGTACTCGCTAAAAATGAATCATATACATAGACGGATTGTGACATCTCTTTTGCAATATCACAATGGGTTCTAAAACTGGAACCATAATACTTAACATGAAAACGTGCAGGATCTTTTATATACAGGATATTCGTGCCTCCGCCCTTGCCGGGCACGATTGTAACATCTTTATCAGATGTTGTGATCTCCCGAACATGCCGCGTAGTAACAAGCGGCAGGTCTGCCATTATGATCATTACAGGCTCGCTGATCTTCGTGAGATACTTATTGAGTACTTCATTCAATCCTAATTCGCTAACAATGACATTCGTTTCAATGTCATCAACTACGCCATAAATTGATGTTGTAAGAATATCAATTTTATCAACACCTGATTTGGAAAGAGTATTGATCACATCTTTTAACATGAGTTCAACAAACTCCTCGCGTTCGCCGAGTGTCAATACAGGAGAAAGTCTGGACTTTGCATTTTCTTTTTTATATGGTATTACTGCCCTCATATCATAGACCTCGATATAAAGTGGTTCGCTGTTTTGGATCTCTACCTGCGCCCCGAATAAGCCATTCGAATTCCTCAGGTGACATATACTCACCATGACTTGCACCTGCTGAACGTGAAATTTTCTCTTCCATGAGGGTGCCTCCAAGGTCGTTGGCACCGCAACTAAGCGCAAATTGGGCAAGTTTTTTCCCGAGTTTCACCCAGCTTGCCTGAATATTATCAACATGAGTGTTTAAGAGTATGCGTGCAATTGCATGTAGTTTAAGGTCTTCAAGTCCGGTCGTGCTGAACTTGCCTGATCTTAACAATTCTTCACCGAGCTTGTTGTTATATGGCATAAACGGCAGTGGCACAAATTCCGTAAATCCGCCTGTCTGTTTCTGAATATTTCGTATCGTCAAAATATGGTCGATACGCTCTCCTATTGTTTCAATGTGCCCGTACATGATCGTTGCAGTTGTGGGTATTCCGGTCTTGTGTGCAAGCGTGACAACATCCACCCATTCTGCAGTTTTGAGTTTTTTCGGGCAGATAACATTCCGCACGCGGTCAGAAAGTATCTCCGCAGCAGTGCCGGGCATTGTATCAAGACCACTTCTTTTGAGTTCAACAAGCGCATCCTTGACCGACATGTCACTCAACCGCGCTGCATGATATACTTCCATTGGAGAGAATGCATGTATATGCATGTCTGGAAATTCTGCCTTTATCGATTCAAGTATCTCCTGATAAAAATCAAGACCAACATCCGGCAGGAGTCCTCCCTGAATACACACTTCCGTTGAACCGGTTTTTGCGGCATCCCTTACCTTTTCCATGATCTCATCAAGACTAAGACGATATCCTCCATTGCCATTATCCTTGAATGCACAGAACCTACAGGTTCCCACACACATATTTGTAAAATTGATATTCCTGTTGACTATGTACGTGACATTGTTTCCAACAGCCTTCGCGCGCAACTCATTTGCAAGCGAGAAAAGTTCAAGCGGTTCTACATCAAGAAGCAGCAAAGCATCTTCTTTTGTACATTCTCCAACAAGCGAGCGTTGAATCACATCATCCGGGATATTTGATAAAAGCACCATTCAGATCATGTCCATTATATCCATCGTAAATATGGTATTTGAATGTGGTCTGTAATACAACATGTACTCTTTAAGTCTTCCTATATCCATCTTCATCGGCTAAAGTTTCTACAAGCCCTTTAACACTGCTGCCATACCACCCTTTTTCAATATATTGCGGATATATTGGTAATCTCTCACGCAATTGTACGCTCTTGACCATATTTTGCAGTCTGGAAACACTAGGCCACTGCGCCTCAGGATTTATCCAATCAACGGTTGTCGGTGATATCCCTCCCAGATCGGATGCACCTGACTGTATCAAAAGATAAGGGTCAATAAGATTTGGAGCGACCTGAACCGCAACGTCATCGGGCAGGATGTTGCGTGCGAGTGAAACTGCCTGTACCATTTCCTGTTTGGTTGGAGGTTTGCGATGACTCATAGGTGTACCGGGTTTTGGCATGAAATTCTGGATAATAACTTCCTGTATGTGCCCGTATCTTTCATGAATATTTGCGATCGCTTGAAGTGAATCGATCCTGTCATCCACAGTCTCTCCGATACCGACTAAAATTCCGGTTGTGAATGGTATCTTAAGTTTTCCTGCCGCCTTTAATGCAGCGAGTCGAACAGCAGGATCCTTTCCCGCACAATTATAGTGGGCATCGTCATGTGCATCAAGTTTTGCAGTGGTCTCAAGCATCAGCCCAAGACTTGCGTTCAAAGGTTTCAGGACTTTTAACTGGGAACTGTCAAGTATGCCTGCATTGGTGTGTGGCAGCAAACCGATCTCGATCGCAATCTTGCACAATTCAGCCACATATTCAACTGTTGTTGAATATCCAAGTTCCTTGAGCCATTTTCGATATTCTACAACCTCCTCGGCATATTCACCAAACGTAAAAAGAGCTTCCGTACATCCTGCCTTTATTCCATTTTCAAGAAGGGGGATAATCTCTTCAACAGGCATCAGATGTGCATCTTTGTCATCCGGTTCGCGCCTGAACCCGCAATATCCGCACCTGTTCCTACAGATGTTGGTCACAGGTATGAATACATTGCGGCAATATGTAACAAAGTCTGGCATTGCATCATCTCTCATTGGATATTTTTCATTGCATTGCCCACACCAAGCGCAATACCTTCTACTTCTATCCCACCTTCACCTTTTGCTCCATCGCCAACGATAAAGAGGTTATTGATAGGGGTTGTATTCTTGACATTGACATCAAAACCTGATGCTGACCTGTTGACTGGCCATTCACCCGAGTGGGATTGTATTAACAAGACCTCGTATTTCTTTTCTGCAAATATCTCCTTGATATCCTGCAAGCCAAGTTCGATCTCCTGCTCAAGTTCATCGAGTTTATCCCATTGCACACACTGGTGGGAAACAACAAGATGCTTGCCTGATGGTGCAAGGTTTGGATCAATGTTCGTCACCTCGTTTATGCCATTTACCCGCTTCGCATAAGGTGTGAGCAACACGCCGCCATGTCCGATCAAAGGTTCATCGGCAGCCAGACATATCTTTACACCGGCGGATGGTTTTATTTTTTTTAGTTTTTCAAGGTACTGCCGGTATTCATCTGATGTATCGGCACCTTCGTATAATTTGTTTGTTTCAATGTGTCCGATGTCGCTAATTACAATGTCACCAAAATGTTCATTTCCATCGACTTCAACACCGAGTGCCTTATTACTTTCAACCAATACACGCGAAACTTCTTTATCTGTATATATTGTGCCGCCGTTTGATGTAATGACATCTGCAAGTGCATCGACAACCGCCTTGCAGCCCCCAATGGGAACACCTGATCCGCTATAGCGATAGAGGTTTGAAAATATCGAAAATGCTTCTTTTGCAGAGGTGTCTGCACCTTTTAGACTCAAAGACCAGCCGCAGAACGAATCCGCAAGTTTGACCAGCCATTCGTCTTTAACATAACGGGTAAACCATTCTTCAAGTGAGCCGTTTTTTGGTGGAAATTTCTTTGTTACGATCATTAAAACAGCGATCTTCAGCCGATTGATTGCAGAGAGTGGATCTGGGAACTTTCCAAAAGGAATGTCTTTGTATCCGTTCGTATAATCATTATCACCATTTTTTAAAGGCAGGCGTATTACTGCCATGGGATTAGAGCGCACAATATTCACATCGGCACCCACACTTTCCAGCATTTGTGCCAGTGGTCCGGCAGGTCCGTGAGGTATCATATGAAGCGCACCTGTTGAAAGGGCAAATCCCTTGTACTCGATGTTGGTAAAACGACCGCCAATTATTGGCAGCCGCTCAAACACTTCAACCTCGTAACCGGATGTGGTAAGTTTTGCTGCGCTTAAAAGACCGCCGAGTCCGGCACCGATCACAAGTGCTCTGGGTTTTGGCATCTTGTTCATACTGATACCTCTATGGCTTTCATTGGGCAATACCTGACACATACGCCACATTCGATGCAAGCATCTGTAATTAGTGCCTTTCCTTTGACCTTAATTGCGTCAGTTTTACAAAACGTTGCGCACTGGGCACATCCAACACAAGTTTGATCTATTTTCATTGATGATTCACCGGCAGTTTTAATGGAGTTTGTCTATTAAAGACCTCAATAAACAAAAGGATTGTTGTTACAGATCATTGGTGCGATTTTCAAGTTTACATATCATTTTGTCATACAGGCTGTCCCAAAACTCCGTATAAACAGCAAATTATTATATAATTATCAAATATTTTTCAACTTTTAGTTTTCAAATATCTTAAAAACCTTGAACAATTCATCGAGATTGATTAACTATTCCATTCTCCTCCTCTATTATCGGCATCAATAGAATCCTTTAAGTAGTTTTATTGCAAATATCACATAAAAAGTATAATTTTTATGAAGATTAAATAGGGAGTATTGCCATGTTCAAGAAATATGATCAAAATCAGCAATTTTTGCTACCTTTAAGATTAGAAAGTTTTCTCCCAGAAGACCACATAGCCAGAATACTGAATGACATTATAGAAGCAGTTGATACTACTGCTATCGAATCCACATACTCTGAAAATGGTTGTCCTGCATACCACCCAAAACTTATGTTAAAAATTTTGTTATATGGGTATATGATCAATATTAGAAGTTCAAGAGATATTCAAAAAATGACATCCACTGACACTGCTTTTATGTATCTCACCGCCATGCAATACCCGGATTTTAGAACAATTTGCCGATTTCGCTCAACCCATCTTGATTCAATCAAAGATATTTTCGTTCAAGTTGTCACAGTCTGTAAAGAAATGGGCATGCTTGGTGCTGGAAAAGTGTCCATTGATGGAACCAAGATCAAAGCAAATGCTTCTGTAAGGGAAAGCAAAAATGCGAAAGGTCTTGACAAAGAAATCGCTAAACTCCGCGAAGAAATTGATAAAATACTAGACGAAAGCATAGAAATTGACGAGGAAGAAGATGAAAAATACGGTGACTCGACACCCTATCAAATGCCAAAAGAGTTGGTGAACAAAACGAAAAGATTGGAAAAAATCCAGGCTGCAAAAAAGAAACTCGAAGAGGAAAAACTCAAGAAAATAAACGTCACCGATAACGATGCCAAAATTATGAAACATAAAGGCGGATCTAAAAAACCATCCTATAACGGCCAGGTTGCTGTTGATGACAAAGAACAAGTGATTGTTGCAGCAGACCTCGTTGATGAAGAAAATGATGTACATCAAATGGATCCAATTATACAACGTATTCACGCAATAGTTGGATACAAACCTACAATTGTATTGGCAGATGCGGGATATTTCTCATATGATAACGTTGAGTTGTTAACTCGTGAAGGGATTGATGCATATATTCCAGACAATTTTTTTGAGGTCGAAAAGAGGGGGAAAAGCAAATGGTTCAGGAAATCAATTTTCAGATATGATGACGAAAATGATTGCTATTATTGTCCTGCGAGCATTGTGATGCCGTTTAAAACAATCCAGAAAAGATCAGACAAACCAGACTTGAAACTTTATGGCTGTAAATTTTGTTCTCAATGCGTGTTGAAAAACGCGTGTACTAAATCAGAAAACAGAACAATTTCAAGAGATCCTCGTGAACATTTATTGGAAAATATGAGAGTTAAATTGAGGACGGAAACGGGAAAGAAGTTGTACCAAGAGAGGATGTATACGGTTGAATCTGTTTTTGGTCAAATGAAACAGAATCGAGGATTTAGGGAGTTTCTTTTGAGAGGGAAGGAAAAAGTAAAGGTGGAATTTTTGATGATGTGCATTGCACATAATATTGGGAAAATAGAGGGAGTTATGAAAAGAGATGGTAAAAACTTGAAAGAAATACTGAGAAAATGGATGCAGGGGGCAAATCAAATTGGAGTTAATGTGAAAAATATTGCGATAAGTTTTAAAAATGAAGTTTTAAGTGGACTTTGTGTAAAAGATGTGGATTTCATGTGTGCATAGACATTTTTTTAAAAAATTGGTCTTTAATCCGATTGTTGAAAAATCTTAGAACTTATGATTGTATCAAAAAGTGTTTTTGGGACAGCCTGTGTATATAAAGTTATCAGTGATATATATCGGTGAATGGTGATATGTACTTAAGGGTATCAGTGATAACTATTATTGAGTTATGGTTTTATCCCATGCATGGTTAGGAGATTAAATCTTAAGCCATGTTCCATTACAATGACGGAAAAAAGGCAATCTGGATTGCCGGACGATAGATTAAATGTTGTTATTGATACGGATTTTTTAAGTTCAGGCTAATTTTCACATCAGCCCAGCTTAACTCTATTATTCATTATTTAGGATAATGCATGGATTTTTAACAAGTTCTGTGGCACTTGATTAAATTACAAGATTAGCAACGTAATACGCTGCTCTAAACAATAGCAACAACATTACTACGCCGATGCTACCGATGAGCAGAGTAACCAAAAGTATCGAAGAAACACTACTATTAGTAATATTATCTAGCGCATCGTATAATTCACTCCCCTCATCAACGGTACCTGCTGCAACATCGAATACTCCTTGTAGTACAATAATGCCTATTACAAGGAACGCTGCGGAAAGAATCAAACCAAGTATAGCTGCAACAGCAAGATTAATATTAAGCTGCCCTTTTGTGTTTTTAATAAAACTATTTGCTTTACCCATAAATATATCTCTTTATTCGTTAAAGTTAATTTATTTATGCATTTTAACTATATACAATTATTTTATGATTGGTTGTAGATTGCACATAGTCAATACATGTGAGGAAATCACAATAGCCCAAAAATCAGCATCTTTTTTGCGAATATTTTCATAAAATCTATTTAGACAATCCCCAAATCTAATGTTATAATGGCAGATTTAGTTTACAACCACCAAAACAACAACAAATATTTATCACCTCACACCTTTTCTATAAAAGATACCATGAGCTTTAGAAACTTCATTGACCAACTCAGATCTACCGGCAAACTTATCGAAATCACCCATCCCGTATCCTCAAAATTCGAAGCGCCCGGAATAGCGAAAGAAAAAGGCGCACCTATTCTTTTCCATGACGTTGACGGAAAAAAGGCGATCATGAACCTGCTCGGATCACGAGATGAACTTGCAGCCATATTCAATGTGCCAAAAGACGGAATAATCGAACGGCTTGCCAACGTCTCGCCTGACGGTGAGACA
>JAUWBW010000218.1 GCA_030609665.1 Methanosarcinaceae archaeon
CTCCACATGTGTCCAAACTGCCAGATACAATATGACAGGTACCAGCCTGTTATTGAAAAGGAGTACGGAACAAAGTACGATCTCGTGCACATGAACATTGCACAGTTCGTTGCGCTCGCGCTTGGTGCTGACCCTGTGAAAGTATGCGGGTTCCAGACACATTCCGTGCCGCTTGATGAGTTTTTGAGCAAGATCGGGGTGTCGGTGTGATCATTCTGTACTTCTGAAAAGTGGGAGTACATGGTTTTTTTGTTGTAACCATTATATTCATAATGATTATGGATGTAATGGTTCAATTGTGTGATTATTTTACACCCATAAGGTCACCCAGTTCCCATACGTAAAAACCATCGTTTTCAATACTTTTTCTGCCATGCACTTTTCTGGCAATTACCCCTACACTGACCTGCATTGTAGAACTCCCTTTGATAAATCTCACCTTCTCAACTGTAGATCTGAGTATATTCCGTGCTGATCTTTCGCTAAGTTCCATATTTTTTATCTCGATGGCCAACATCTTATTTTCTTCAGCATTTATTCCAACAACATCGATCTCGTCCCCCTTTCGATTCCACCATGAACCGATCTTTGGATATTCATCTATGAGTTCCTTTGCGATCAAATCCCTGCAAACATCTTCAAATATCCGCCCGGTAAAATGATTCCAGTCCTTTGTTACTTTCTCCATTAAAGTTGCGTAGTTCCCTGCCATATACTGACTCAACATTGGATAAATGAAGTATCCATAGAACCTGAAAAAGTTGTCTTTGAGGAAATATCTTCCTTTCTTACTCTTTTTCGGAATATCCGTTATCGGTATTCTATGTTCTACAATTCCAAGAAGGTCGATGAGGTCATAGAAATACGGTGGCAACGAATTTGCAGAAACGTGGCTCATGTCCGATATCTCACTTAAAGAACATCGACCTCTGGATATTGCAGAAACAATCTCATAGTAGGTGGCGTGCTCCTTTCCAAATTCTTCGATCAAGACGTCACGCACCTCATTTCCAAGTGGTGCAAACTCGTTAAAGATGAGTTTTTCAAGTGCGTCAGCAAATCCGGTGCATTGGTATTTCTCAAATAACCTGTAATAGTAGATGGTGCCTCCAAAAAGGAAATACAAATTAAGTTTTTCATCCAAATCCTTAATACCGATATCCTCAAGCATATTGAAAACCTCGTGGATGGTAAAAGGTTTAAGGGTCAGGATATTGTCTGCGCGCTTAAAGAGTGGGGCTTTTTCTTCAATGAATATTTTCCGGATCATGCCAATCGATGAACCGGAGATTATCAAGAACAATCGGCATTCATCTGACTGCATATCCCAATGTTTTTGAAGCTGCGTGATAAAGGATGGGTCTACCTTCAAGAATCTCTGAAACTCATCGATCGCAACTACTACATCTCCCTCATACGTGGTCAAAACATCAAGAAACGTTTTGGTGTTGTTTGCCTGAACGTAATCCGGCAGTCTCAGACCGTCTTTCAATAAGTCGTTGAACTCGCTCATCAAAATATCAATACTTTTGTTGCTGTCCACAAAGAAATAGAGTGATTTCTTGTTCTTCATGAACTGTTTTATGAGTTCAGTCTTTCCAACCCTTCTTTTACCTGTTACAACCAACAACGAAGGTCTACTTTTGTAAAGCATATCCAGAAGTTCAAGTTCGCGTTCTCGGTTGTAGAATTTCATAATCATTATGTATATAATCATTATATTTATAATTGATTATTCAGTGAAGAAACTTTTTAACTTATTTCTCACAGTGTCCCAATTGCAAGGGGCATATAACAAATAGTGTCGAATCAACCATACAATGTCGCTAAATGGAAAAGGTCAAAACAGATGCGGAAAACGGCGCGACCACACGCGCGAGAGCGCGGCATGTTCCTACACCATGAACATGAAACGAGAAAATCCTCGCTGACGCTCAGATTTACTCGGAGTATATCTTTATAAAATATATACACTACAAAACGGTTTTCAGGCGGTGTCGTATTTGCATATCTGAGAATTGCAGGTTTGGGTTGTGAGTTATGGATTTTGTGTCAGTGAAATGTGCTGCCTGCGGCGGCGACTGATGCTCGATTTATTATGTTTCGATTGATTGCTGTGCCTCTCTCTTTAACATCAACACTTGCAAGTTGACGCGACAATACTGCCATCGGAATAAGTATATTGCAAGAACACATGCTATATAATGATGAAATATGAATTACATGCATTGGTTGCCCATAAAAACAAGAAGACTCCAAAATATTCATTTTTGGAATATGGGGGTATTGATTTTGGAAAGGGGAGTGAAAATCTAAGTGAAGATTATGAGCAGCACCTGTATGGTGAATGAATGGCTACTTAAATTGAACACGTTTTTTTAGAATGTAACATGCTGAACTGCCGCATTATTGATGGGCACAAGATTCATGTAAACTTCTAATCCCAACACCTTGATGCAAATATCTATTAACCTTACCTGCTTATCCTAAATCACGATTAAACAGGAGCTATAACTTTGAGTACAATCAGCGAGAAAATATTTAGTCGTGCATCAGGTAAAGAGGCAAAAGCTAACGATTTTGTGACTGCGAATATTGATTATGCGATGGCGCATGATGGTACAAGCGTTCTTGCAGTGAGGTCATTTCGGGAGATGGGGATTGAAAAAGTATGGAACCCCGAACGAATTGTGATCCCGTTCGACCATATCTCACCTGCGAACAATGAGACAGCTGCGGCTTTGCAGCACGACATCCGTTCATGGATACGCGAGCAGGGAATCCCTAACTTTTACGAGATCGGCGAAGGAATATGCCATCAGGTGTTCCCTGAAAACGGATTTGCCCTGCCCGGTAAACTTGTTGTGGGCGCAGATTCCCACTCATGCACCTATGGAGCGTTCGGTGCCTTTGGCACAGGGGTTGGTGCAACCGATATGTCAGAGATATTTGCCAC
>JAUWBW010000053.1 GCA_030609665.1 Methanosarcinaceae archaeon
ACAAACGAAGTGCACCCCAATGCAGTCCCCGAACCCGCAGCAAGAAACAACAGGTAGAACACTGCATTGGTTGGTAATGCCAGAACATGAAGTTCCGGCGAGAACATATCCACACCTGTGATAAATATCATTCCCAAAAGAACCGCAAAAACAGTAGCAATAACAACAGCCGTGCTGAATATTCCACTCTTCCCACCATTATCATTTCCAGGAAAAAATCTTATTATCGAATGGTCCAGCCCCAACTTGGACAGAAGCACGATCAATGCCATCGAAGAGATCAATGCAGTTGCAATACCCACATCCTCTGCAGAATATAACTTTGCCGCCAACACCCAGAAAATGAAACCAAATCCAGCACTTGACGCAGATGTCAGCATAATGAACAGGGAATTTTTGAACAACGGATCGTGCAGGTGACGAACGACCTCGAATATATCAGGAATCTTTGGACACATAAACAAACCCCTATCCAATAATATTAATGATCCTTTCACTCGCCGTTCCATCCCCGTAGAGATCCCCCCAATCATCCCGACATTCCACCATCTTCCGCACACCCTCAATGATCCTCTCACTATCACACCCCACCAACACATTCGCCCCAACATCCACAGTCTCAGGCCTCTCCGTATTGTCCCGCAACGTCACACACCTAACACCCAGAATACACGCCTCCTCCTGCAATCCCCCACTGTCAGTAAGAACACACCTTGCATCTCCCTCAAGTTGTAAAAACTCAGGATACCCCAGAGGCTCGATCATTCGCGTGCCGGATGGCACATCAAACCCGAACTCCGAGATCATCTTTACAGTCCGAGGGTGCGCAGGGAATACAACAGGCATCCCGAACTCCTCATACACAAGCCTGAAACCATTAAGAATACCGCCAAGCTTCACAGGATCGTCCACATTCTCGGCACGATGTGCAGTGGCAAGAAAATATCCGCCCTCAGAAAGACCCAACCTCTCAAGCACATCCACCTTCTCTTTTGCAATCTCAAGATTCTGGTATACAGCATCCACGATCGTATTTCCTGTAACAAAGATCCGCTCATCATGGATGCCCTCATCCAGAAGATACTGGCGTGAGGTCTTAGTAGGTGCAAAAAGATAATCAGAAATATGGTCAGCTATCACCCTGTTTGTTTCCTCAGGCATCATGCGGTCGAAACTGCGCAACCCTGCTTCCACATGCCCGAGTCGGATGTGCAATTTTGATGCAGCCAGCGCACCCGCAAGCACAGTATTTGTATCACCCTGCACAAGTACCACATCAGGCACATCCCGCATCAGGATATCCTCGATGCCAGCCAGCATCGTTGCAGTTTGCCGACCGTGGGTACTTGAACCAACATCCAAATTGTACCGCGCCGTCGGCAGGTTGAGTTCTTCAAAGAACACACTGTCCATCTCGAAAGAATAATGCTGGCCTGTGTGGAGGATATAGTGATCAAGCCCACGTCTCTCACACTCGCGGATTATGGGGCTCATCTTAATGATCTCAGGGCGTGTTCCGAGGATTATTGCGATCTTCATTTTTTTGGGTCTGACATTGTTTCTTTAGAAATGATATTGGTGATAATTTGCGAGAGGTTATATAAATTTTTGGATAGATGTCGGTGCGGGGTTGCATAGTTGAATGTAAAAACAACATCACACGCGCAAAGTGTGGCGCATTTCACTAAAATACATGCAAAAGACAAAAATAGTAAACAAAGCGCAGCATACCCTTGAAAACCTCTAAAAAAGTTCATGAAACACAAGAAGTTCCTCCTGCAACGACACCATCCTCACATTTATATAAACCTAGTCATATAATTTAACATCAACCATGCCCCCCATAAAAGAAAAAACCAGAATAAACCTTTACGGCATCAAAGGTAAACACAACGTCCATTCATGGAACGGACTCGCCATTCACTTCAAGAACAGCAGCAAGGTGAATAAGTGCGAGCGGTATGACACCTGCACATCAAACAAGAGATCATCTTCCTGCATGTTCTCCATCAAACGATTCGATGCTGTCTACATGTTGGAATCCGAATTCAACGTAACAACGAGCATAGCCGAAAAACTGGTCACTACCCTATTTGACATGGGCTCGGCTCATTCACTGCGCTGCTACCGCGAAGCCGGTGTCGGTGGTTTCGATGAAGGAACGCGCATGATCGTCTTTGACGAGGAATGGTGAAGACGGAATACTTTCACTCCGCCTGGCTGATCTTTAATATCAACATATTCGTCATTGTGACTAACAAGGCACATGGTCGAGAAAATGCTCACTTCGTTCGCATTAACTCGAACTATATAATTCTATAAATTATATACAATGAAAAAAGTGCCCTTGAAAACTGTAGCATTTTCTATCATCGGGCGGGCACATTTTTATACATTAATACCTGTCGGTAGTGCTATGAATTGTTTTTCATGGCAGGCCATGTCTAAAAAAGGGGTAGGCTTTTAAGTGGAAAGGCAATTGGATTTTCTCAGATGATAATAGACCGCCTGTAATGCTGCGAGACTCGCTTATACGTTCGTACCTCACTCCTTTTCCCTCACTGAGCGGAAAAATGAACGAGCATGAGACTGCTAATAAATACTGTTGTTCCTTTGCCGAGTATAATGTTTCTCGTATCATGCGGCGGATCGTTAATCGAGATTGTATGGAACTTGATCTGTGAATATTAGTAGAAATATCCATGCGGGAATACATAAGATATCCCTCTTCATCTCAAACAAGTTTTTGGTAACGATTACTCCAAAACCCAGATCCTGTGCATCCATGAAATAACGGAGATTCTTGAAGTCGTGATCATAGATATTGTTCTGGTATTTCACTTCTAAAGGCACCACTTTTCCATTGATATCCAGCACAATGTCAACTTCATGCTTTTGCTTGTCAGTGAAATAGGAAATGTCCCTTACATCAGTGGATTGCCCGGATTCTTTTAAAGCAAGCAGGTTAGAATTTACCACAGATTCCACCAGTAATCCAATATTTTCATCTTTTATGCTACGGGTCTTAAGCAAGGCATTGCATAATCCCGAATCGATAACAAAGAGTTTGCGATTTGAGCGTATCCGTTTTTTCACGTTTTTTGAGAAAAGGGAAAGGCTTCCAATGAAATAGGTGGATTCCAGATAATAGACCATGTTAAGTACTGTATCAGTGCTGATGGAAAGTGCCTGTGCGATTCTATTGTGTGATGTGGTCTGGCAATTGTTTTGGGCGATATAAGTAAGTATATTTTCGAGATATTGGGGATTTTTTACTTTATAGAGTGTGGCAATATCACGGTATATGGTTTTTTCAACTACATCACTGATAAGAAGGTTCTGCCATGTGCGTATGTCCTTTGCAGAGTGATATTCGGGATAACCACCACTGAGTATGTACTCATTGAAATACAGTACCAGTTCATTCTGGAATTTTGTCAGTTCAAAGATCGTATCATTTACATCAAGGTTGAAGATGTCCTTTTTGGAAAAAGGCTCAAGAAGGTCGCTTCGCCCTTTGAATTTGATAAAATCTCTGAAATTAAGCGGCATGATCTTCAGTTCGGTTATCCTGCCAACAAGAGATTCTTTTGAATATTTCAAAAGATGTGTTGCACTTGAACTGGTGACTATGAATTTTATGTTGTATTTGAGGTCATAGTATCTCTTAAGCCACAGTGTCCAGTCGGGAAGAAAATGTATCTCGTCGATGAATACGTATAGTTTCTCAACCTCACGTATCGGTTTCTTGATAATTTTCTCCAGATATTCATCCATTATGGTCTTGAGCGGATCATCCATCATCTTGACCAGTGGGTCATCCATTGATATGAACAATACATGCTCTTTTTTTATACCGGATCGTAACAGGTGGTCTATCAACTGGTACATGAGAGTCGTCTTTCCCACTCTTCTTGGACCGATGACCGCAGTAATACGCTCCTGGTCAAGCAATTCTATTAGTTGCTGTAATTCATCTCGTTGATATTCCTGCAGGAATATGGGGTCAACGCTACCGCTCATCCACCATTCATTTACTTCCGTGAGATATCCAACAGGTTCCATAAGGGGTAATATGATGCCACATGTTTTTATACATTTCGACTATAATCGATGAAATGATATACTTTTTATCGAGTGTACTGGATAGCTGTGTTTATCGACAGGGGTGGAGTCTTTTGTTGTGATTGTATTGCTTTGTGACACTACATACACCATACAGTGCGCTGTTTTTGAACGAAAAATGAACGAGCACGAAACTCCCCATCACCCCCGCATCCTCCAACAATAATACAAATACTCCTGCGCATACCCGCAATACTCTCCAAAATACCCGCGACCCCATTCACCCATCTTGTGATTGCTAAGTTTAACATCAACATCAACACCAACACCACCGCCAAAATATTCATCACCGGAATAATACTTCTCCACAACCTGCCTGACATGCGTATCCACAGGAAAAGATTCCATCTTATCAAGCGAGAACAAAAGAATGCAGTCCGCAACCTTCTCACCGATCCCCTCGATCTCAATCAATCGCGCCCTTGCGCCAAGGTAATCCATCTTGAACAACTCATCAAAGCAAAACTCCCCATCAGCCACCTGCTGCGCAGCCTTCTGTATCCTTCCGGCACGAAATCCAAGTTTGCACTCACATATATCCGATTCAGACGCATCTGCAAGAGATTTCGCATCAGGAAAACTATAATACCCCTCACCGATCTCATCACCAAACATCCGACTCAGCAATGAAATTCTTTTCTTGATAGTCGGAATGCTCGATGCCGTCGCGAGCATATATGATATCATACACTCCCACGGCTCCTGCCGGATAAGACGAAGCCCGCGATATCTCTGTATCGCCTCCCTGATGTAACGGTCTTTGTCAATACTGTCCAGTATATATGAGAGATCATCATCCAGCCTGAAATAAGAAGCAACGAACTCACGCGGCAGAGATGAATCCACAAGAACGGTGCCGCTTTCAATGTCATTTCTTGCGCGAATAACATTACCATTAACCACACCAACCCACCAGTCTCCCTCACGCTCCCACCTGAAGACCTGTCCACAATCAAGCGTGTGGTCAATATCTATATCGACATCCGAAAAACTATACATGCATCTTATGCAGTTCGAGTTCTCTTAAAAATGTAGCGGACGAGAACGTGTCACCCAGCCCAACCGTTGCGATAGGATCTTCACAAAGGATCGTTGGCAGGATACAAACCATGTATCCCATGTATTCACCGGCAACCCCGCTGTCGTATTGTTTTCCGCGGATGTGTTCCAGCACATCTTGTACCTGCCCCTTGCCAAAAACGCTTTCATCCAGAGCAGACGCTTCTGTATCAACAAATTCACGACTCTCAAGTTTTCCGGTCGCCGCAAATGCAGCCGCACATTTCACACCAAACCCCATTGCTTCAAGTTCCAGAGCAGGATTTGCGATATCCGATTTACAAACACTGAGCACAAACTCCCGCGTGTGTATTATCATCCTTTTGACCCCAAACTCTGATGCACATCGGACCGTGGCATCCATTGCCGAACATGCATCCATCTGCAAAATGCACTGTGCAGGTACGCCATGCATGCCAGAAAGCATTGCAAGTTCATCCTCGTTCATGCCGATACAATCAACATGTTTCGCCAATTTTGAAAACACGGAATAGGCAATATCACTGTTCAAAAAATGCCCGAATTCAGCATGTACTCTCAAACTGCCGTTCAATCTTTTCCAAACCTTTACCTGCTCAACAGCCCTGTTGAGTTTTTCGACATATGTAGAACCATCAGGATACGTTTCCATAAGCATATGGAACCCCGAAAGCAAAACACCATCCATCTCCGGCATGTGGTCAAGAGCATAGTTCTCAAAATCAGGGTTTACAGCAAGTTCTATATTTGCACTGTCATACGTTGCTATGAAACGGTTCTCCCTTGGTACCGTGACTGTAGTACCATTAAGCAAGAATGTTTCCCCTTTCTTGAAATCAAAGACAAAATGCACCAACTCATCGGAGCATTCGGATGCCGGTTCATTGGGCTGTGGCAGCATGACGGACTTCTTTGAAAACAGGGACACTTGTGTTCCTGAAGGCATCACAACATTCGGAACGACAAGATCGGCTCCCATCTCTGACATGACATTTGCCATAATTCCGGCATTGCCCCCCATTCTTATGATGGATCTGTCAAAATAACGTTTCTTCAAAAAGTTAAAAACAGACTTTTCATGTATCAACCACTCAGCCCCGCTTCCACTTTGCATACACAGAACAAGTCCTGCAACAAAATCGGAAACCGAATTCACCACATTCGGCGGATATCTGACCTTTGCATTGATCTCGACAGTGTCCAGTGACCTGACAAGGTCTGATACTTCATCCCCACTGATACTGTATACCGAATCGATATTAACATTGTATCCGCAGAGTATCTTCATCAAAACATGCTCCTTGTCAGTACTTGCCATTGATCATTTCATGGATATTTCATCGATTTCATCTTCGCCAACATAGCCACAAAAGCACCCGCAGATATCGCATCTCCAATTCCGACTGTCGCAATTGGATCTTTCACGACTTTCGATGGGACAACAATAACATCATGGGTAGGGGTACAGATACATCCATCCACAAATTCATCCATTGAGCAAATCCCCCTTCTTACCATGTACTTCCCAAGAATTTCAAGTTCCTTATATCCGGTTTCTGAAACCGGAACGTTAAGCCCTACTGCAGCGTCATCCAGATGTTCAATGGAACCGCGCGATGCCTGTGCTGCTGCAAGTGTTGATCCAAATAGCAATGCAGTCCTATGTCCTTCCACATCAAGTGGATGGTCTTTTGATATTACACAGATAAAGAACCCAAGTGAATGAACATGCACCCGCTCAAGCTTAAGATCATGGAGCAGACGCACTGCACCTTCGTACAATGCTACGATACCATTCTCGCCTTTATTGATCACAGAATATGCGAGTTCCTCGTGTCCCAGGACATTCAATGCATTTGCGACCTCTACAGTGTCAAGCCCGAGCGAGTGAACATGCCGGCAAACAATATCCTTGAGAAGCGTTTTGCGAATTGTCTTGTTCTGGATCGACGTGAACTCCACATGTATGCGTATGTCAGGATTTCCTTCCTTGAGCCGTTCTATGACATTGACAGCCCGCTCTACGTATTCATGATACGTTGTACCGTCCTCATATTCCTCTCTGATCATTTGGTATCCTGCAAGTATTGCGCCGTCAACATCCTCTTCAAGTTTTGGGATCCGGTCATACAATTCCCTACTCATGTCGATGCGAATCCATGATGGGCGTGACGATATGATCAAACGGTTGTCCCTCGGGACAACAAAATGCTCTCCCCCGTACTTGACCTCAAGCCCCCTTGAGAACTCGATTATCCAGTTCACTCTTGGCTTGAACTCTGGATCGTATGCCTGGCGCGGGTGTTTGAGCATCAGCACCCCATCTTCGATTACAGGATGCAGCAGGTTTGGGAGGTCTGCAAAATACTCAGCCTGCTCTTTGGAAAGCCATGGAACATAACTAATTACTTTCCTGACACCAAGATGTGCCAGAAGATTGGAAATTATTCCTGCCTGACCACCCATGCGGGCATCGTCAAAAACAAGATGATCTGTAAGCCATTCATGAATGTCTGATGTGTATGTCGGGACCTCTGCAGCTTTGCCGTCACGCATCGCTATGATCAGACGCGATAGGAAATCGGCAGGTGACACGATCTCACGTGGATAATTCACGATCTTTTCCTGAACCTCACCAAGATCGACAAGTGATAAAAGTTTAGAAACATCTCTTTCGCTTATGTGTTTTATTGCATCAACATTGCTGTTGTATGCCACGAACATCCCCCTTACGTTATCCAGTGATTCCTTTATGTCAGAAAACGCTTCATCATAATGCTTTTCCCATTGTTCAAGATGCATAGATTTCCCCGACCCGACCGATTATGTATTCATACAACAATGTCAGGCTATATTAATGTTATATTTGTGCAATTTTTGTAATACTATGTTGTGTAATCTGCGTTGATCCTGATATAATCATATGTCAGATCACAACCCCATGCTGTTGCATTTTGTTCTCCCAGCCCGATGTCAACCATGATGACAATCTCATCCTGCGCCATGATATGTTCCAGTGATCCCGGCACATTAGTTGACGAATCCACAATATTTCCGTGTTCGACAAGATTTACAACATCATCACCGCTTGCAAATGCAAGCGATATTTTGTCCTGATCGATATCCGCACCGGAATAACCAACTGCCGCAACAACCCGCCCCCAGTTCGGGTCCTTTCCAAACACGGCGGATTTCACAAGCGGCGAGCGCACGATCGCCTTTGCTGCAATACGTGCATCGTTTTCTGTTTTTGCGCCCCTGACATGCGCTTCGATCAATTTTGTAGCGCCTTCGCCATCGCGCGCTATCATCTTTGCGAGTTCGGTCATCACCCGGTCAAGTCCCATCTGGAATTCCTCGACCTGCGGCTCGATCGACGACGCACCTGTTGCTGTCAGAAGCACAATATCATTTGTACTCGTGTCCCCATCCACCACGATCATGTTGAAGCTCTTGTCCACCGACCTTTTGAGGCATCCCTCAAGCACATTGGCAGGAAGTGATGCATCTGTGTAGATAAACGAGAGCATTGTGCCCATATTCGGTTCGATCATGCCGGACCCTTTCGCAATTCCACCTATCCGCACGCCGCTTTCAAGTTCAACAGCCGATTCTTTATAAACCAGATCAGTGGTCATGATCGCGCGTGCTGCCGCATTGCTGCTATCCGGCGTACTGTCGAGTGTTTCTACCACCCCGCAGACGTGTTCGCGGATCCACTCCACATCGAGTTTCCGGCCTATGACTCCTGTGGATGCCACAGCGACCAATTCTACGGGTACATCCAGTTGTTCGGCAAGGATATGCGCCATTTCCCTGGCATCAGCGATTCCCTGCTCGCCTGTGAATGCATTTGCGTTTCCGCTGTTTGCAATGACAGCCGCAAGCCTGCCGTTATTTGAAAGGTTCTCCCTTGTAACTATGAGGGGCGCTGCAATTACCTTATTACGCGTGAATACCCCTGCTGCGCTGCCTTCTGCTGCGATTATGGCAAGTCCCATCTTCCCGGGTTTTATCCCACTCGCGCGAACACCTTTGACAGCACATACCCCACCGTCAACCTGTTTCATATTAGCCACCTGATACTAAAATTAAGCTTCTGCAAGTCCGCGAATAATGTCGCCACGTGTGATGATTCCGACAAGTGTCTCGCCATCCAATACCGGAAGCCTGTTTACTTTATGTTTTATCATCATCGATGAAGCATCTTCAATTGAACTGTCCGCGGATATTGCATATACCTCAGATTCCATGATATCCCTGATCGGTTTTGAGCCGATGTCTGTAAGCATGTGTTTTGTGTCTTCCCAGTTTATCAGTTCCCGAATTGGTATTTCTATTACTTCAAACGGGCTTGGCAGCCATAATCCTCCATGCCCGGGCACTTCGAGCAATTTCAATATATCTGCTTCGGTCACGATCCCGACAACCTTGCCCTCGTCAACGACAGGGAGCCCGCTTATGTTTTGCTCCTTTAGAAGCTGCGCTGCATTGCTGATCTCATCATCCGGTCTGCACGAAATCACATCTGAATTCATTACATCTTTTACATTCATAGCTTCACCTTAGGCTAAGCGCGGGCTGGAATAATTGCATCCGTTCCACTTGTTTAATAGTTCTGTTAAGTGGGGTAAGTATTTATTTGTTATCTTGGCAGCATTAGGGAACTGGTCTGTAGGCAAAGTGGTTGTTTTAGGTAATTTTTGGGGTTTGAGGAAGGTTATTTGTGCTTTTTTTCGTGTTATCAATTTTGAAGAAACGAGTAAATGTTTTACCAATACATTATAAAACGGCCAGGCATATTATGTAGCAACAATGCTATCCAAAAAAGCCGAGAACATACCTCCTTTTCATGTTATGGAAGTGCTTGAAAGAGCACAGGAACTGGAACGTGCAGGGAGGGATATCATACATCTTGAGATTGGCGAACCTGATTTCCCAACAGCTCAGCATATTTGCGATGCTGCATCCGGCGCGATACAGTC
>JAUWBW010000153.1 GCA_030609665.1 Methanosarcinaceae archaeon
ATAACAGAAAACATGGCATCGGTTGATGTGATGTGCACTGTTACACAATATAATACCATGGGGAAAGCAGTTGGCGAATCGCAAAAGCCTGTTTATTTCAGACTTCAAGATTCCGATATTGGTTGGACTGTTACAAAGATATCTTTTGCATCGACTCTTGTTCTATCTGAAGATAATCTGATTGAAATTGAAATTGAAAAAACCCCTATTGATTCTCTTGCGGATAACGCTCCTATTATCTTCCTTGCTGCAATATTGATGTTTGCAAGTGGTATTTATCTTGACAAAAAGCAAAAAGCAAAAGCCGGCAAAACCGGAAAGACCATTGATCTTACAGGCGCTGTTCCCATGCAAAAGGAATCTATTGCCCAGTATCTCAAGTTTGTTCCACCCCAACAACCCGTGGTTGGAAAAAAAGCGACGATCGATGTATGGGTGAAGAACTTTGCACAGCAGCCTTATGGGAATTTTGCAGTTACTGGAACGTTTCCCAATACTCTTGAAGTAAAGGATGCGAATCTATTTTTCGGAACAATAGAACCGGGTGAGACTGTGAAGCAGACGTGGGTTGTTAAACCAAAAGTTGGGGGGTGGATATCTATCACTGAACCTACTGCTGTATTTGAATATGGGGGTGCCAAGTATATGGGTGTACTTGATCCGGTGTGGATTCAGGTTCAATGATATGTTGATGTAGCTAAAATGCATGTAAGTTGCATAAACCATAAGTTGCTGAATCATTCTTAGTTCTCTCTAAAACATTGAGTGGGTAAGTTAATTATCTCGATATTATTTTTCAGGAGTGGTGCACCCACACATCTGTTAATCAGATTCTGCAAATAAATCACGGATCTCAAATCCACGGTCAGATATTATAAATTCCTTGATCGCATTGTCGGCTTTACTTCCCCTCATTTTTAATACAAAAATTGATTTTTTGATCTGTCCATCAATCTCAATGTTTTTCATAATGATGGTGGAATCCATGATAAATGGAAGACTTGAATCTGGAATTTTTACATCACCGAGAATTTCAGGCAATTCGTATGTGAAGATCGATGTTATGTTGTTGTTTTTGAAATATTTTATCAGGGAAAATATGTATGTTTCCAATTGTTTGGGGTCTGGAATTACATTCTTAAGACCCGATATACTGTCGATCAGGATGCGCTTGACTCCAATTTCGTCAATAATCTTCTTTATATGTATTGCAAGTTCATCAGGGCATATTTCTCCTTGAGGGTAATAGATGTGCCGTAAAAGATCTTCTGTATGATATTGTTCAAGGTCGAGCCCAAATCCGCTTACAGATTTTGCCAATTCTTTTAAGTTATCCTCAAAGGATATCATCAGACAGGGTTCTTTATTCAAAACACCGTTTGCGATAAATTGCAGGCTCAACATTGTTTTGCCACATCCGGCACTGCTTGCGATCATTGTTGCAGATGTTTGAAGCAATCCGTTTCCAAGCATTTCGTCCAGATCGTTAACTCCGGTACTTACATTTCCAGATTCAATATCAGATGTGACTGGAACAGGCATGAACCTTGGGAACACTGTGATTCCGTCACTTGTCATCTTAAATCCGTGTTTTCCATTTGAAAAATCAGTTCCCCTCATTTTTGTGACATTTAGGTATCTACGAATGTTACTTGCGCAATATTCTTGACCCAGTATTATAATTCCGTCTACCATATATGCCCAAGGACTATTTGCAATGGAGTTTTCTGACATTTCTCCTGTCATCACCAACATGGTATTCCATTCTTCAAATTCAGAGAACAGGTTAATCACAAAACTCCTTTTTTGTGAATATTGGAGTTCTTTTTCATCGAAAGTGCTTGTGATGTGATCAAGTATTGTTATTGGATCGATGGCAACTCTAGAAGGTTTGTATTTATGGATGACGTCATTGATGAATTCAAAGATTGCAAAGTCGCCTTTTTCGATTATACCTGCACCAATGCTTAATATGCGAAGATTTCCCGATTCTATAACACTATTGTCAAAGAATGAATATTGTGACATATTCCTGATTATCATTGAAGGAGATTCTACGAGCATAGATATGAATATACATGATTCCCCGTTCTTTGCGGCATTGAATAATGATTGCAAACAAAAAGTGGTTTTTCCTGACCCCGCAGGACCTGCCACCAATACGGCAGAAGGTTTTAGCAATCCTCCCTTAAGTATTTCATCGAATCCGTCAATATGCGTTTTTAGTTTCATTTAATCATTGCCAGATATATTTTTGAGGTATTACATTATGGTATAGTATAGCACATTCAAACATGTTAAGAATACATTAAAATATGATAAATAGTTTTGGATAACATACACTTGTAGAATTTTTGTATGACGAATGGTTTATCTACGATTGAACCAATTGACGTGTGCAATCGGTACACAATTTATAGTTGTGTGCAGTTATGCACAAATTAAAATTACTAAATTTAAATTAATTACTATGATCCAAACAGAAGATAGCAACAACATATATAGATATCTTGATGAATTCAATGGTCGTTTAGATTCATTGGAACAAAGAATTTCAAATATTGAATCACGATTTAATCCGGTTGTTGAAGACAAAATGGCTTTGTTCCTGACAGTGCCTGATACAATACGAAAATCATTATTTGCGGTTTCTCATTTGGAGAGGGGCACTGCGGATGAGGTAAGTACGTTTACAGGTCGTCATCGATCAATTGAGAACAAGTACTTGAATGAACTTGTACGGGCAGGTTGGCTTGGACGTGATCGGGTTGGCAAAAAAGTGTATTATTATTTGAAAAAAGCAGTTGATAGTCCTAAAAGTGAATACCACTCTGCTGTGGATGAACTTGAGGACAAACTTGAATCGCTTTTGGGGTGATGTAGGTGCTATTAAGTTTCCATTCGTATAAAGGTGGTACTGGAAAGACTACTATGGTTGGTAATATTGGCCAGCATCTTGCAAAAGGCGGACATAAGGTTTGTCTCATTGATTCTGACGTTAATGGCCCCGGTCTGCATTCCCTGTTTAATCTAAAATTCAAGAATTCAATAATCGAATTCCTAAAAGGGCAGTGCAATATTGAAGATATTATCTATAAGGTTGATGACGATCTTAAATTATATTTGATCCCTTCAAGAGTATGTGAGGAGGATATTTCTGCATTTTTTAAGACACCATCCGAAGCAAAAAAAAAGATGCTGGAAATAGTCGATTTTGTTGAACGTGAGTATGAGGTAGAATATGTCATATTTGATTCGAGTCCCGGCATTAACAAATCAAGTCTTCTTGTAATGAACATGTCGGATAAGGCAACGGTTGTTTGTACAATTGATCGTCAGGACATCAGGGGTGCTTATGTGCTTGTCAGTATGGCAAGGAAACTTGAGACAAATGTGCATCTGGTCTTTAACAAGATACCTATGGATCGTTCGAATGAAATCGATGGTGCAATAGAAGAGTTCTGTGAGAGCCTGAGTGTAGAGTTGCTTGGCATTCTTACCTACGATGAGGTTGTGGCAAAGACATGGTCGCGTAAACTTGTTATGTCTGATAATCAAGAATGCGAGTACTGTGATCAAGTTACGGAACTTGTTGAAAAATTAATCAATTAATTTTGTTGATCGATCTATGATTGCCGGAATTTGACTGATGTCTGATGTTTTTCACATCAACATCTCTTTGTGCGCATCAATCTGGTTTTTTACGATTTTGTCAAGTGTAACAGTTTCTTCCGGGGATATGCCAAAAATATCATTTATTTTAGAAACATTTGATGTAAATAAAGGTTCCAGTATCAATTTATTGTCCTTTATGCTGTAAGTGATCTGTTTTTTTTCTGTGGGGCCTTTGAATTGGATTGTATCCTTGTTGATGTGGAATACAATATCATATTGTGGGGAAAGCAATTTTTGCATATTGGTGTCAAGTAGATTGGATTCAATGGATGTGATTATCGTGACATTAGGATCTTTATTGTTTAGCAGGGTCGATTGAAAATTTATAAATGCTGTACCGCTGTTTTGTATTCCTGTTTTGCCCGGATTGTCTAAAACAAGTATGTGCTCACCGTTTTTCATTAGCTTGTGTACATTTCGCATTATTGGGGAAAAGTTAGTGGGTGCACAGATTATGGTGTGTTTATCGTTTGCAATATTGCTTACTGTGTCAATAATGTTGGTGGAATTTGTATTACATCCAAAATAGTCGAGTCTTTTTTTGACCATATTTGCCGGATCGTCCCAACATATCCATGTTAATGAAGTTTTATGCCAGTTCAGTATTTCGGATACCAGGCAGTACGTCAGTTCCGGCATGGTTGCATTTTTTTGGTATATTAAAAGGACATTTTTATGATGGGCGGCACCGGTGATCCTTGCTGCCAATTCATTTGAAATGTCTGCTGTTGTGTTTTCCATCGGTCGAAGTATCATTGTTAAAGTATTTATAAATATTGAAGCAGGTTTTTGGTTTTAGTTATGTGGCAAGGGTTATGCCCATAGATGTTTGCAACAGGTGCACAATTGCAAACATTTATATCTTATCAATACAATTCGGTGCCGTAAGAAATTGGAAGGCCATGTTAACTTATTCTATTCACACCACCCATCAAAAAAAAGAATGGACGTCGATCTTGGTTTCACAAAAGGACTAAATTCTATTGTCCAATTTGCAATGAATTGTGTGAAATTCATGATACAAAAGAAAGAAGCCCATTCCTCTCAATTGGAGATTGCAGGGAGGGATAGTTCATTAATACGCCCATATATTTGGAATCAAATTCGCCCCATATTACACCTAATAGTAAACATCATTCGTGATTACACTATATTCTTACCTGTGAACTCGGATAACGAATCCGAGAAAATGCTCACTTCGTTCGCATT
>JAUWBW010000093.1 GCA_030609665.1 Methanosarcinaceae archaeon
CGCAAAAGAGATGGAGCGTGGCGGAGCTGTTGCAATATCTGTCCTGACCGAACCTGATTTTTTCAACGGATCGATCGGGAACCTTAAAAGTGCACGGAATTCCACATCCATTCCGGTTCTTCGCAAGGATTTCATTATCGATGAGAAGCAGATGGATGAAGCAAAGAGCGACCTGATACTTTTGATCGCAGGCGCACTCGATGATAGACTGGAATCATTTGTACTGCTTGCGCAGTCAAAAGCTTTTGAACCGCTTGTTGAAGTCCACAATGAAGATGAACTCAACCGTGCATTGAAAACCACTGCAAAAGTGATTGGCATCAATAACAGAGACCTTGGCACGCTCGAAGTTGACTTACAGACCACTGTGCGTCTTGCACCAATTATCAGGGATTTCGATAAAAAGAACGGAACCCAACATACCATCATAAGCGAGAGTGGTGTTCACGATGCAGATGACATCAATCGTGTGATCTCTGCAGGTGCAGATGCGATCCTCATTGGAACCGCAATCATTAAGAGTAGTGATGTGTACACCAAAACAAAAGAAATGACAGAGGGTTCAACATGAAGAAACGATTATACAGATCAAAAAACAACTGCATGATCGCAGGAGTATGCGGCGGTTTGGGCGAATATTTTGACATGGACCCGACATTTATCAGGCTCTTGTGGATCGTGTTCACACTGGCCGGTGGCAGTGGGATATTGGCATACATTATTGCATGGATAGTAATACCTCAGCACCCATGATGTACAACGCATCAATTGGCACATCAATGAGGATCATACATTTGGTTTAATTTAGTTTAGTTTAAGTTTGACATTACGATTAAGATAACAGGAGCATATAATGACAACACCTTTATACGGCAAATACGGCGGGCAGTTCGTGCCTGAAATACTGATGCCAGCCCTTGCGGAACTTGAAGAAGGGTACCAGCGCTACAAAGACGATCCCGAATTCCTCAAGGAACTTGATTATTACCTGAAGGATTTTGCAGGCAGGGAGACGCCACTATATTTTGCAAAGAACCTGAGCAAAAAATACGGCACTCGCATATACCTCAAACGAGAGGATCTCGTACATGGCGGCGCCCACAAGTTGAATAACACCATAGGACAGAGTCTTCTTGCAAAGTATATGGGAAAGACACGGATTGTCGCTGAAACCGGCGCCGGACAGCATGGCACTGCAACTGCGATGACAGGTGCAAATATGGGGTTTGAAACTGTGGTGTACATGGGTGCAAAGGATATTGAGCGGCAACTCATGAATGTGTACCGGATGAAACTCATGGGTACGGAAGTGCATACTGTTGAATCCGGTTCAAAGACACTCAAGGATGCCATCAATGAAGCCCTTCGCGACTGGGTCACCAATGTGGAGAACACACACTACCTTATCGGTTCTGTTGTTGGTCCACATCCATACCCCATGATAGTCCGCGATTTCCAAAGCGTGATCGGTAATGAGGTCAAGGAACAGATCATGGAGAAAGAAGGAAGATATCCCGACTCCATTGTCGCATGCACAGGCGGCGGCAGCAATGCCATGGGAATATTCCACCCATTCATCGAAGAAAATGATGTAAAACTTTTTGCAGTAGAAGCAGGTGGCAGCGGTATGACTACCACAGAACATGCGGCACTTCACTCTGCATCACTGTGTGTCGGAGAGGATGGCGTCCTTCATGGCGCACGCACTCGCATACTACAGGACAAATATGGGCAGATCCTCGAATCACATTCCATTTCCGCGGGATTGGATTATTCAGGGGTAGGTCCTGAACTTGCCAATCTTGCCGATATCGGCAGGCTTACACCCCGCCATGCCGATGATGATGAGGCTTTGGAAGCATTCCATGAACTGAGCCGCATGGAAGGTATTATACCGGCACTTGAATCATCCCATGCTCTCGCATACGTGATGAAAGCGGCACAATCCGGTGAATTGGGAGACCTTGTGGTGATCAACCTATCGGGCAGAGGTGACAAAGACCTTGAAACCGTTATTAAACTCGAACAGGGGGTCAAAGATGAATATCCCTGATAAGTTTTCAGAACTTCGGTCACGCGGTGAAAGCGCCCTTATTGCATACGTATGTGCAGGCGACCCCACACCAGATGCAACAGAAGGCATTGTGCAGGCACTCATCCACGGCGGTGCTGATATTGTTGAACTCGGGTTGCCATTCTCTGATCCGGTCGCTGACGGACCGACCATTCAGGCGGCATCAGAGAGAGCACTTTCTGCAGGCATGAACTCTGATAGGTACTTTGATCTGATTGGGTCATTGGATGTAGAGGTTCCGCTTGTATGCATGACATACTACAATCTGATATTCAAACGCGGCATTGAAAAGTTCGTGCATGATTGTAAAGATGCCGGCATCAGCGGAATAATCGTACCCGATCTTCCTGTAGAGGAATCTGAAGAATTGGCAGAATGTTGTGTCAAGAATAGCGTAGATTTCATATTCCTTATCGCACCCACTACCACAGAGGAAAGGATCAACATGATACTTGAACATGGCTCGGGTTTTATGTATCTTGTATCCAGAGTCGGAGTTACAGGTGCACGCAGTGATGTTGCAGAATCCACGAACAAATTGCTATCCCGCGTTAAGACAGATATACCAAAAGCCGTGGGATTTGGCATCTCAAACGGAAAGCAGGCAAAAGAAGTTGTGGAAGATGGTGCTGATGCTGTGATCGTGGGTTCTGCATTTGTGGATATCATCGCATCTGGCAATGCTGTGAACGCACGGCTTGAAGCACTTGCAAAAGAGTTGAAAGACGGAATATTGGCAGCAAAACGCTAATGCAAAGAATGCATGTGTCATCGTTTTATGAGTGAATGGTGGGCTTAACCGATGACACATGGTTTTTGCAAGGATAAAATTAAAACCAATACAACAACCGCCGCAGGCGGCACGTTCCTTCATCAATGATCCACACTAAATTAGCTAATAGGCAATTCTGCATCTAAACGGACTCAAAAATGATGCTCGAATTATATAATTTCATAAATTTTGGATCACCCAAAAATTGATTATCCATGAGTGCGCCATATAAAACAATCAAGTCGTCAGTTATGGGCCTGTTATTTATTGGTGACAGAGGAATATGCCGCCTGCGGCGGATTGTTCACTCGGTATCAAAAACAACCAAACTACCAAACAAACACAAAAAAATGATCGTAAACCCTACTCAAACAACTGGTTCACGAACCATTCAGGATCGAACTTCTGCAGGTCATCATATCCCTGCCCCATTCCAAGGAACAGTATCGGTTTCCCTGTGATATATGCAATGGATATTGCAGAACCGCCTTTGGCATCGGCATCTGTTTTTGTCAGGATCGAACCATCTATCGGGATTGCATCATTGAACTGTGATGCGCGTTCGACCGCATCGTTTCCTGCAACTGCTTCATCAACAAAGATCAAAAGGTCAGGCGGAGTTACACGACATACCTTTTGAAGTTGCGCCATCAGGTTCACGTTGGTATGCATGCGTCCTGCGGTATCTGAAAGTACCACATCGACACCATGCCCTTTTGCATACTGGACAGCATCATACACAACAGCTGCAGGGTCGCTGCCTTCCTGTTGTTTAATAAGTTTCACACCGATCCTTTCCGCATGTATTGCGATCTGATCGATGGCACCGGCCCTGAAAGTATCGCCTGCTGCAATGACAACCGAATAGTTCATATCTTTCAGTCGTTTCGAAAGTTTTGCAATTGATGTGGTCTTGCCGGTTCCGTTTATACCAATAAAAACAACATTCACGGGTTTTGGTGCATTTTTAATAAACTCATCGAAATCAAATATGTTTGCAGACATGACATTGTAGATCGCATTTTTAAGTGCCTGCTCAACGATATCGCCCGTATTGCGACCGATCTTCTTGCTTGTGCCCACAAGTTCAGTCTTGACAGATTCAACAATGGCTTCTGCGACAGATATTGCAAGATCGCTCTCAAGCAATGCCATCTCCAGTTCCCACAGTGGATCTTCAAGATCGCTCTCACTAAGGAAAACTTCACGCTCAAAAACAAGAGACTTGGCTTTTTGGGCAAAACCAACCTTTTTTTCAGGTTTTCTCTCTAATTCCCTGGTGTCCTCTGCAATAGGTTTTGCATCCACAGGCACTTCAGTTTTCTCAATGGGTACAGCTTTCTCATCTATCGTACTGCCAAGTGATTTTTTGAAACCGCTTAGTTTATCCTTGAGCTTGTTGAACAATTGACATACCCCTTAAAATTGTAATTAAATTGAAATTAAAAAATAAAAATGAAAACAAAAAAATAAATTTAGATCGCGATCATTCAGCATTCATTGTGGTGCTTGCATTTCAGAAGCTTTAGCTTCAATTGCCTGCAAATTCTGACCGATCTGAGCCAATGATGCGTTCATCTGCTCAAGTA
The DNA here is from genome assembly GCA_030609665.1 of Methanosarcinaceae archaeon. Classification (GTDB taxonomy): domain Archaea; phylum Halobacteriota; class Methanosarcinia; order Methanosarcinales; family Methanosarcinaceae; genus Methanovorans. The sequence goes on from JAUWBW010000093.1 coordinate 4,436, forward strand.
TCTTGCCAAGTTGTTCATTGCGCTTGGTTAGTGTTTCCTTTGCACCATCCATTGTCTTTTCCACACTGATGCCTGCGCCAACATTTACAACGACTTTATTGACCTTGTTCAGTTTAGCATGAATGTATGAACCCGAGCCAATAGGAAGCATTGTCTCAACGCCATCCTTTGCATCTTTCAGTTCATCGATCGCAACGATCGCCCGAATACAATCCTCTGCTGACATTTGGATCGCGGCCATCTGCTGCTGAACCATCTCTGCCCGCTTCTGCATTTCCTGATGCTGCATCGCGAGATTCCGTACATCCTGCTCACTGACTTCGGCCATTGGCATCACGCCTCTACAACGCTATCGATCTTAATAAGGAATCGTTTTATACTGTGTTTACTGCCGAATATCGAATACACCTTCTCCTGTGCATTCTTCTCATTCTGGCTCTCTACGTTCTTAGTGAACTTTTCCCATTCATGCCCTGCCTTGAATGTGCCTTTGACAACATAATTCTTCATGTGAAATCACCTTTGACTGATATAAATAGTTATAAGCTTAAGCTTAATTGTAATTTAAGTTGAATATAGCATAAAGTCATAAACTTATCATGATTTATCCACTATATCTATAAATCCAAGCGCGTCTTCGATCCTTCCAAGTTCATGTCCGGTTGTTTTGGAACCTGCAACATAACCTTTTGAATTTGCGAGCAATCCGGAACCCACATGTTGCGAACCAAAATTTGTTGTCCCGATATCCACCGGAAGTCCAAATATTTCTTCAAGATTATCGATCTCGGATTGGGTTGCCCTTGGATGAACCAACACTCCTTTGTTAGTGACCGCACCTGCCATACCCACAGTATTCAACCCTGCAATTGTACCCCTGTGTACATCCACGCCAAGCGTATCGGCTACAACTTTAATAGCTGCATTTGACATTTCCGAATGCACCAATGCAGTGGAATCGTTTGCCAAGACGATGTTCCCAACCGCGGAAAGTTTCCCGGGAAGCGTGCTTACCGGAAGACCTACGTCTTTCAGGTCATCAGGGTCTGCAATGTTTGGGATCAAAAATCCATTTGAATTTCCGCGTACAAGTGAACCGATCACTGTACTTCCACCTATAAGAGTGGGAATGACACGAACATCAAGGAACTCTTCGAGTAAATCGCACACCTTTGTTTTTGTGCTGGTTGGGACAAGTGCCACATCTTCAGTACATGTGGCAAATACTCCAATTACAGGATTATCATAGACGTTCAATGTTCGCATCGTCATCAGTTCAACTTTTTGATAAAAACGATCTAAATCTTTTTGGTTAAAACGATCTTAAATGTTTATGCGAGTTCTGCCTCAACACCGCCATCCTCGAATTTCGCTGCGCGAACCCGAATTGACCGTGGCGGTTTCTCAGTACCTCTTTCCCAGATCTTCTCATTGATCGTCTTGTCGATCTTAAGTTGTTCCGGGTCAGCCTTCATGTGCCTTACAAGGTACTTCCTGATTATCCTCATTGCACGGTTTGCTCTTCTCCATTTTGGTGCATTCTTTGCATCACGGAGTGGAATAGTATAAACCTGCTCTTTAACTGCGTCTTCTTCCATTGTCATCACCTTACTTCACATTCAAACTGCTTCTTCTCCAGTGTCTTCTCTTTGGATGGGTCGTGACCTTTCTGCCGGTCTTGATCATCACCCATGTCGGAACGCGGTGGTTCTGCCTGTGGGCTTTTGCCAACCTCATCTTCTGTCCTTTTGAATTATGACTCACTTATCTCACCTACGATTTGATAATTTGTTAATAATATAAGCTGTATATCAAGGTTTGGACTAATAACTAGATTATCCTATAAATCATTAATCGATGATATTGTACGAGTTTTGATGACACATTGCGGATATCCACACATCAATGTCATTTCACCCGACCAATCACTCTTGACTGAACATGTGACGGGAATATTTTGTCAATTTCATCCTGCCCAACTCTTTGCCGAATAATTTCCCTGAGTTCTGTTTCATAATCGGCTTTTATGATATCGTCACTCTGACCTTCCTCGATCACAAGATACTGCTCGACAAGTGTATTGACAGCCGCCCGACCATATCCCAAAAGTGGACAAATATAATGTACACCATGCCTGTCCTCGATGCTGCGTATCTGTGGATTAGTCAAAAGTGGTACACGATCGTCGCGCCGAATACCATCTGCAATGACCGCCACATCATCGTCAGATGCAAGCGTTTCAACTGCTTTATGATGAATATAATTTATTGCGTTTTTAGGAAATCCATCCTTGACAATGATATTGAAAGCATTTTCTAATATTTCATTATCAAGTTTGAGCACCCTGTGTGAAAAACCCAGTTCATCTGCCACTTCTTTGGCAATATCACCAATTGGTAGAACCGAAAAACTACAGGTCACAAGTTCAACATCAAAGAACCGGTCAAGCAGGATCGCAGATAGTGAACTATCTTTCCCGCCGCTGAACAGTACCGATGCTTTCATGATTATACGCGTTTGATAGTTGTCTCGCGTTTTTTGGCTGCATCTGCATAAGAAGCTGCTTGAGCTTTGCATCGTCGATCTTCGACTGCAAACGACCGCTCTGGGCAAGCATTATCAACTGCGCTTCGATCTGCTCAACCATCTCCTTTCGCGACATCTTGAGCCTTGTCAAGCGTTCACGCGCCTCAGGTGTCATGATCTGGCGGAGAATTGCCTGCTTTTGCGCATCCATCTCTGCTTTTGCCTGCTCCTGCTGATAAGCAGCCTGCATGTCAGCACCACCGCCCATCTGCTGTGAAGCCTGCTGTTGCTGCTGGAGCTCTGCAAGCCTTTTTCTTCGTAACGCTTCAAGATCGTCTGCCATATTGTCACCACAATTATAATCTGAACTGCATCTGCACTATATCCGAACT
>JAUWBW010000040.1 GCA_030609665.1 Methanosarcinaceae archaeon
AAAAGAAAGTTGTAACATCAGATGAAATCAATAAAGCAGCCCTTGAGATCGTTGAACTGACGCTTAGTCCCAAACTCATTCCAAAATACATTTATGGGGAATATACAGCCAAACTACTCGGGGAAGGAAAACTTCAAAAGATCAGAAAGGGATTATATGCAGTCTTGTCTCCATTGGAGGAATCAAATAAACACATTTCAGATAAATTCATCATCGCAAGTAAGATCAGGGATCGCTATTATCTTGGGTTCCATTCTGCTCTTGAATATTATGGGTCAGCATACAGTCATTATAACGAAGTATACATCACGATCCTTCCTGCAAATCGTTTTTCTTCTTTTAAGTACCAGAACCTTAACTTTAAGCCAGTCTTTACGAAAGACATTTCATCTGGCATCGAAACAAAAAAGTACCGCACCATCAAAATCAAAGTGAGCAGTAAAGAACGCACATTTGTTGATTGTGTGGACAGACCGGATTATGCCGGTGGATGGGAAGAATGCCTCAAAAGTCTCAGTGTCTTAAGTGGACTTGATTTTAATAAGATCATTGACATTCTCGACATGTACAACAAAAAAAACCTTTATGCCAAAGTTGGTTTTGTACTCGAATTATTGCGTGAGCATTCCGTGTTCTATGAACATCTAAGTGATGAAACGTTAAACAAAATTAAAGCACATAAACCAAACACTCCAAAGTACCTTGAAAGATCGGTCACTGGCACTTTGAATAAAGATTGGAATCTCTACGTTTTGGAAGAGTTTGTTGAATATCTTTAGATAAATGGAGTTGACGATGTACAATTATGACGAAATGCCGGAAATGACAGGTTTTCACCAAGTCGAGATTGAAAAAGTGTGCCGTATTTCAACCATGCTTGAAAAAATGATGGACGTATCCTTCTTAAAAGAGCGGCTGTCACTAATTGGTGGAACAGCCATCAACTTCATTTACACAAAACCACTGGCAAGGCTTTCTGTGGATTTAGATTTCAATTACCACCATATTGACGAAGATGATTGGGGTGAGGTCAGAACCAGAATTGATCAAGTGATAAAACAGATACTTCATACCCAGGGATATGCAAATGCTGACATAAAGATCGATTCAAGTTACCCGCTTGGCAGAATGGTTGTGCAGTACAGTAATTCAGTCGGGAATATAGACAGCTTTCAAATAGAGATTGGATACATGCGGAGATTTCCGTTGCTAAGATCAGACACACTTGCGGATTATAACCATATTTGCAGAGATGATAAATTCAAAGTAAAAACACCACTTAAAGAAGAGTTGTTTGCGAATAAATGGTGCACCTTTTTAAAGAGACGAACGGCCAGGGATCTATATGATGTTTACACAATTGCAAAACAGGATTTTGATATCGATGTGTTTCGAAAGTGTGCTGTTGTTGAAAGCATACTCATGGGTAAACCAAAATTGACTGAAATTGATATAAACGATCTCATTCAAAAATCATTGTATTCTAACAATCTTACAAGAATGGTGAATCTGGAAAATAATCTCGATTACCAAACTATCAAAAAGGAAGTTCTGGATTTCACACAAATGATCACAGGCCAATTAAAAGAAAACGAGATTAAAATGATTGAGACATTTTACACCCAAGGCAATTTCGATCCAGACTTGATCGATGATGATGGGATATTTAATAAGAAGCTAAAAGACCATCCGATAATCAAATGGAAGCATTTAAAGTCAAATCGAATATAATCGGTGTTGCAAGATTTTTAATGATATCTAGGCAATATGCATAAATATTGTTAAAAAACCTGCACACCTGCAATCAAATGTATGGTTTTAAGGTTTTTGGTTTTTCCGATGTGTGTCTAATCATGAAAAAAACAACTTCTTGATTATAATATACAGATACATTCCAACTGTAATTATTATCACTAATCCAAAAAGCAGCCAGACGACCTTACCAATCAAAAGCCCGATGTTTTTTGTCATTTTCGACTATCATATCACCGTTAATCACTTGCCGGGCTTTCTTCAGCCTGCACCTGTTCCACATATACGCGGTATGCTGCAGCCAAAGCACCAAGCAACATCGGTGCAGCGAAAAGACCTGCAATTCCGCCTACAAAAGCACCGCCCAAAAATGCCAGCATCAATAAGAGTGGATGTATATTCGATTTCACACTTGCCAGATACGGTTTAAGAACCAGTTCCGGAGGTGCGTATATCAGGATCGATGCAACAGCAAAAAAGATGGCTGCACTTTGAAATCCTGAATCGAAATAGCGTATTATCGAAAGAGGCACAATGACCATATAACCTGCAAACATTGGAATTATAGATGCTATGAATACAAGGGTTGCCAGTGCAAGTATGTGTGAAAAACCAAAAGCGTAAAAGACAAACAGTGATGTTATGCTGACAAAGAGTGCCGCGTATGCATTCGCAATGAAAACACCATTGAGTATCATGTCAAGATGATAGGAGTACCGTTCAACAATGCTTTGCTGATCTTTTGGAGTCAACTTAATGATGGCATTATACAACCCATCCCCGTCTGCAAGTAAGAAAAAACATACGATTATAGATATCAATAGGTTTATGAAAAACATTGCGATGGCCTGTGCATATGAAACCACAGCTATCTTGCTGATAAGGGGTAGCAATGATGTCGATACATCCCATGTGATCTGCTGGAGTTGCTGATGTATGTTTTCAGGAATATCGATATTCCTGATAAAATCGAATGTACCTCCAATCACTTGAGCCTGATTATTCACTATCCACGTAATCTGGTTAATGATCTCAATTATTCCACTGCCAAGTATGAGTATTATCGGTGCGACAATAAACATTGTTGCAACAAATGCCCCAATTTTCCGGTGACCTTTGAACTTTAAATATATCGGACGTGAAATATATGCGAAAACCAGTCCAAGTACAATGCCATCTGCAAGCGGTAATACAACTATGACCGCAGTGAAAAGAAGGATTGCAACGACTATGCTTGCTGCAATTTTCCACTTGTGATTTATAAGTACAGAAATTCCGTCCGGTTTAGTGCTTTCCATTGAACCCCTGTTTGATTTCCATGATCAATTGTAGTTACTATAATTAATATAACAGTATTAATAAGTCACCATTTTGACATGTCGTTCCTATTATTTTCCACCGGTAGTTGATATCACAGCAGAATCCGGCATGAGTTTGTCAAAATATTTGATTACCACACAGGCTTCTGTACATTTCCCACATCTTGTGCATGATTCATCGATCTGCAACCCGCCATCTCCATTGCTGCCATCACTATCGTTGATTCGTATAGCATTTACGGGACAAACTTTGATACATATTCCACATTTTGTACACTTGTTCACACGCATCAGTTGTTTTGCACAATCTTTAAAGAGCGCAAGCGCTTCATCTTTTGTATTAGCGTTTACCAATATGCTGCCTGTTGCAAAGATATTGATGCTACCATTATCAGCCTCTACTCGTAGCATGCCGAGTTCTTCCGAATAAACATTTTTCCCAATGATATTCATCACATTTGCAGCATCGCTTGTGGATACACCGCGCACGATTCCTTCAACCGAAAATCCCCCTGCCTTGCATGGTGATACGCCTGATGTCACATGTATGCTGAATGATTCTCTAGTTTCCTTTTCTACCGGAATTATTCCAATACCAAGTTCCTTTGCAAGTTTGTGCATCTTTGGGGGCAATTCCTTCCAGCGCCAGAATCCGTGTTCTATGAAATCGTTGGACAATCCATGAGTATGCGCCCACTCAAGCAAGTAGTTGTTCCATCGCTCGTACATCTCCGGGTGCAATTCGCCCATCCTCTTGTATTCGGCAGACAATGCTGCAGGGCACAGGTGGCATCCGACCCTTTCAAATCCCATGTCATATAGGGGATTGTATGCCAATCCGCGCCAGTGAATGTACAACCACACCTCGATCGCTCTCCAATCGCGTATCGGGAATATGTTGAGTTGGTTCGGTACGAAAGGGTTCATCTCAGATGCAGCAACACGGGCGCGGGAGAATGATTCGTGTTTTCGCTTCCCATCAATCGTCAGGCAGACCGCTCCTGCCTTTGTACATTCTTCAATGACAGCGCTTGCAGGTGCGAGTTTACAAACCTTGCAGCACCACCTGAAATCCTTAGCAGGCGGACCAAAATTTTCCAGATGCTCCCAAAAGGCTTCACCTGCATTTGCTTCATGCAAGTCGATGTTGTTCTGTTTGCAGTAATCCCTTGCAAAGTCGATAGTTTCGGGAAATTCAAGACCTGTGTTTATAAGGAACGCTTTTACGGGTCTTTTCTTGAGCGCACTTTGTGCAAGGTCAAGTACGACAAGACTGTCTTTCCCACCGCTAAATGATACATGTACCGGCAGTTTCTTGTGTTGTTTTTGGTTCGCGATACCTTTGATGGTGTTCATAGCATTTTTGCCAAGTTGCCTGATGTATGGCAGGTTGGCATTTACGATATCACCCATATCCGGTATTTTGGGATTCAGGACGGCAGGGTTGCTATCGATCTTCTTGATCTTCAGGACAGCGCCTTGTGTGGAACTGAGATCGGCACTGTCAACATATGTAGCGGCAAATCCTGTCAGGTTACCTGATACAACAAGAATGGGATCGCCTTTTTTAATATCGTCAGTGTAGTTTTCGATCTGGTCAAAATCAATGTTCTTACCACTCAGATGTCGTTTTGATCGTTTTATTATCACAGTTTTCTTTTCTGTGTGCGCGAGAAGGACTTTTGCACCTTCCAACGAGAGGTCGAACTTGTAATCCATTACGGACAGGTCAAAACGCAAAACCCCGAAATGCAGACCATCTACAATGACCTCATCGGTCTTGTCATCGCCCGGGATCTTGTTCAGCAGGATTATCCTGTCGCCAAGGGGATTGCAGCCGTATGTCTTCACCAGTTGTTCAGCAAGTATCTTACGCTCAAATGGTGAACAGAAACGAACATCTGCGGGTTGCGAGAGTTGCAGTCGGATGCCGTTATTTTTACAGGTAAAACATTGCGGCTCGATGAGTGGAACATTGCATTCATGACACCAGAATATGTAGTCTTTTTCATAGGTAATGGGGCGATTGGTATGCTTTTGAGGGTGCCTGCGCTCTTGCGTGCTCACTGGATATTTTGGGTGGGTATTTTTCTTTCTTGTGCCCGTTTTGATTTTTTTTGGTTGCATTTGAATAGAACAGTTAGTCTTATCTATAAAAATAGTTTGAGGTGGAGATGGAATGTATTCAGTGTTTGTTGTCTATCCATAAAATGTTTAAGAAATTCAGCAAACACTATTTATAAAGTTTCGATCGAAACACTGTATATAGAATTTCAATAGAAAAGCGTCAAAAAAGAACACGGACCTAAAAATGATCATTTTTTCTTTTTGGTTGCCTTTGCAAATTTTTTCTTTGCATCTTTGCTTCCGGATGCAGCCAGTTTTTCAAGTTCTTCTAATTTCGCTTTTTTCTTAGCGCTCTTTCTTTGTATATCCTTCTTAGACATTGCCATAGGAATGATAATTTAAGCCTATACTACTTAAATTATTCTAGAAATCTGCGCTAAGGACACTGCCATGTGTGACACCTGTGAAACGTCTTGCTTCAACGCCATCCTTTTCCATTATAAGTGTTGGAACTACACGAATACCATACTTTGCTGCATGTTCCTGATTCTGGTCAACCCCCATCACAATAACGGAAGAGGAAGTGGATAATGAAGAGGATAAAGACGAATTTCCGATCTTCGCGATCCCGTACAATCGCGGTGCTACAACTGCAAGATTGGCACTATTTTCAATAGTATGGATGTCTGGTAGTTTTGACTCATCAATATAATTCTCGCCTGTCGAAATTGACCCGACCGTTGTAGAACCTTCGATCAATGGTATCGAATTTGTTTCCGGTCTTATTATAATATTAGCACCGAATTTGCTTGACTCTTCATAAAGGCTATCGGATGCCGCAGTGAATGTCGTTATTACCGCAACGATTGCAGAAGCGGCAATAATGACACCCAGCACACCAACCAGAAGTTTTGTTTTTCTACGAAATATATCTTTTAGGACAATAGAATGTAATCGCATGGCTATACATCTAGTGTAAAGTTATATTAACTTTACGTTTGCTGTAAACATATCCGATACAACTAATTGTATAATGCGCGCAAGATTTATATCCATTTACACCAATTGTAAACCATGGTAAAGATAGATAGGATCAATATCTCGAATGAAGGATTGACCAAGTTCTTCAGCCCCATTGAAGCACAGATAATGGAAGTTCTGTGGAAAAACGATGAGTTGATGACATCAGAGATCACTAAAAAAACCAACATCCCACTGTCCAGCGTAGCCGGTACACTGGATCGGCTTGTAAAAGCCGACTTCGCGCAGCGAAGGGTGGAGAATCAGGGACAGCGTGTCCGATATATATATTCGGCAACCACAACTGCCGATAATGCTGCAACTGCGATCACAACCCGCATACTTGACAGTCTCGTTGACACTTTTGGCGCGGTTGCTATCGAGAACTTCTCCAGCTACAAAAAAAGTAAGTGATCATTGTCACTTTGAAAGATATGAGATCCATAGCAGATGAGATCATATGTTACGCTGAATGCGTCAACAATTCAGACCTTTTACCGTTGATTACGTTCTTGATAGTTGTATCTTTATTGCTTTTCGCATTTTATCTAAAAACCAAAACCCCGATCCATAGAGTAATTTCATTTGCAAGTGCACAACTGTCAATGGTTGGTGCAATCGCCGCAACCTTTTCAACAATGGAATGCAGCCGCATGCTGACAATTGAGGTTTATCTTGCATACGTGTTGATCTCAACAGGCGTTATGCTGTTTCTGCCTGGATCATATTACAAGATACTTATCAGACGCTACAATGCACGTCCGATCTCAGAGATCGTTGATTGGGCAGATGATTTTGTGAACACGCTTGCCAACAATTCGCAGGTATATTATTTTGATTCCGCGATCCCAAAAGCGTTCGCATCAGGCAAGGCGATCTTTGTATCAGTTGGCATGCTTGAAATTTTTGATCAACAGGAGTTAAAAGCCGTGCTCGCCCATGAAGCATGGCATCTGCGCCACAATAACAAAACTCCGATCTTGCGGCAACTGTCGCTGATGACCTTCACAAAATACCGACCTGAACAGGAACTTGAACTGATGGCAGATAAGTTTGCTGAAGAAATCGTTGGCAAGGGACCACTTGAGTCAGCACGGGCAAAACTCATTTAAAACACTTAAATAATTCTTTTTTAAGGGTATATAATTTGTAGAATTATATGGTCCGAGTTAACGCGAATGAAGTGAGAATTGTCTTGTAGTATATATATATTATAAATATATAGTCCGAGTCAATTCGACCGAAGGGAGAATTTTCTCGTTGTATATAATTTATAGAATTATATACTCCAAGTTAATCTGAGCGTCAGCGAAGATTTTCTTGTAATCGGGGGCAATAACAACAAAATCACCCCATAACTATATATACCAAATATATTCATAATTATAATTACACAGATGTGCCGGTAATGAGGATGGCTGGTGCAAATAAAATGTGCAATGCTACTAAATTCGGAGGGACAATGGTGACTATTACAGAGACACAAAAAACGGCGACAAAAGAAAAACGAACGAATCATAACACAAAGACCAATCCATTGAAAGAAGGTTTCCATACTTCATGTGGTCAGGCGTACATACGTTTTGATAAATAGCAAGTTTAAATTTTAACTTAAACTTTTTTATTGTTTTTGTTAAAGATACATGGAATGCTGGATGAGCATAAATTGCCAGTCTCACTTTCTTTTTATGTTACTATAATACATACACTCATCACTTGAAAACAGCGGCATCTCGACAGCATCTTCTATTACTTCAACAGGCGCACCGCGAACAAGCACACACGGCACTCCTTCACCCGCTTCCCCCATCAACACCTGCGAGGCTGAAACAAGATTATCCGCAACTGCCTTTTGTGTGACATGCAACGTTTTGCCGAAAAGATCACGTGACCCTCTCGCATCTTCCACAGGTCTGATACCCGACGTTCCAAGCGCGATCCCAACACAGCCGAGCCGCAGTGGCTGTGTTCGGCTGTCCCCGATAATCACCCCAACGCGGCAGGAATATCGTTTTTCAATACCAGCGCGTATGAGTGCTGCACTTTTTTGCGCATCTTTTGGAAGCAATACCACACACCCATCAGGCGCATTGGAACCATCGATCCCCGCATTCGGAGACAGAGTGCCGTTAGTGATAGTAAGTGCCGCGCCCGGAACGCCTCCGAAGACCTCATCACATTCCTGCAGGATGAGTTCCATCTCCCGTGCATCGAGTTCGTACTTTTGTGCAAGTTCCTTTGCTTTTGCGGTTGGTGCAACGTCACAAAGTTGAACAACCCTTTCTTCCGCTGTAGCTACCGCTGACTCTGCAAGAACAAGTATGTCACCATCTTGCGGCATACGTTCCCCGTTCTCAAACGCATTCGAGAGGATTTCCACTATGTCGTCACCAGCTTTTATGAGTGTAGTCCGTATTCCGAACATCTGCATAGAAGGAGACCCAGAATCCATATCAACCGCCATTCGAGAGATAATCGCCCATAATCTTGATGGCGCAATATTCACCGCACATTGAGCACGGTCCTTCCATAGGGCACATGTTCTTTGGTTTATCAGGATCGATCGCAAGTTCAACCTGACCGTCCCAGTCAAACTTCGCACGCCTCTTCGCAAGCATCAGATCCCTGTCGCTCACCCCATATTTGATGGAATCACCAATATGCGCCGCGACCTTGAATGCGATAAGCCCCTCTCGTACCTGTTCAGGTGAAGGAAGTGCCAGATGTTCCGATGGTGTGATGTAGCACATATAATCCGCACCGGCACTGATTGCCATACTCGCACCCACTGCACCTGCGATATGGTCATAACCAAGCGCAATATCGGTAGGCAGAGGGCCTGCAACAAACAGCGGGAAATCGGACTTTGATTTGTAGAACTGTACGGATTCGGGAATATTGTTTGCCTGCACATGTCCGCCCATGCCTTCTATGATGACCTGCACCCCCTGTTCATTTGCATCCTTTGCAAGACGAACATTGGTGTCGATCTCCATCTTCTGTGCACCGTCGCAAAGATCATGGATACAACCGCTCCGCATGGTATTTCCAAAGGATAGCACAACATCGTTTTTCCTTAGTATCCCGAGCACCTCGTCAAAATTTTCAACAAAAGGATTTTCGCATCCGTTCGACAACATATAGACACTCGTAAAAGAACCGCCCTTTGACACCATACCCATCACACGCCCGGTGCCCCTTAATTTTTCAAGCATGCTCTTCTCCACACAATGGAGAACAACTGAACTCACCCCTTCGTTCACATGCTCTTTGAGATTTGAAAGTATATCATCCTCACTGACATCTTTCATGCCGTGCTCAACAATTGACTGGTAAATAGGAACTGTAGTGATTGGAATTGTAGTGTTCTCAAATACCATGTTGCGAATCTCGGAAATGTCTCCACCCATCGAAAGATCGGTTATGGTATCTGCCCCGTATTTATCTGCGATCTTCACTTTTTCTATCTCAGCAAGGGGATCGATCGATGCTGATGACGTGCCAAGATTGACATTGATCTTTGTGCTCACACCCTTTCCAATGGCAACAGGACGGCATCCATTCCGCACCATGACAACAAGACTGCCGTTTGCAACGTTCGACAGAACTGTATCTTCGTCTATTCCTTCAGTCTTTACAACCTGTTCCATTTCAGAAGTGAGAGTTCCGTTTTTTGCGTGATCGACTTGTGTAAATTTCATTGATTATTCACTCTATCTGTTTTTAGTTTAGGGATTTCTGAAATAGCACTTATTTTGCAATATTAGATTATGTGTTTTCTACCTTAAAAATCAACCTCTCACCACAGTACTTCCGATTACACATAGTTTCGAGTGTGCATAATTTCACACAGTCATCAAATACGCGAAAGCTATATACTTCGGGCCGGCACGAACGAAGTGAGCATTTTTCAGATTCGCACAGTGAACAATATCAATTCATCCTGAATAACTCCGTGAACACTCGAACAGATTGTATAGTTTGTCCATAATCACACAAAAGCCTATTATATTGTTAGACTTGTTCATTATATGCAGGCAATATTTGCCGCATTTTAAAAAAAATATGAGTGCATGGATAGTTACTATAATTCTTATTATCAGTGCCTTAGCCGGCATACCATGTACTTATGAGAGAGGAAATTATGAGAGTAAGCAATATACTGATAATTAGTACTATGGTATTAATTGCATTTTCAGGCATGGCATCAGCAGCGATGGACCATAGTTTTATAGAAGGCCCATTCGAAACTGGACCACAGGTGACGGTAAAATGTATCACCTGCCATCCCGATGCAGCAAATGAGATGCTGGATTCAGCTCACTGGAACTGGGCAGGTCCGACACCTGATGTAGTAGGCCATGAAACTGAAACAACCATTGGAAAAACAAATGTCATTAACAATTATTGTATCGCAGTGCCATCAAACGAACCAAGATGTACTTCCTGCCATGTAGGATATGGCTGGAAAGACAGCACTTTTGATTTCACAGATAAGACAAATATAGATTGTCTGGTCTGCCACGATGGCACAGGAACCTACAAGAAAATACCAACCGGCGCAGGAGCAGTTGACGGTGGAGTAGACCTTGAAGCAGTTGCACAGAGTGTTGGAATGCCAACTCGTGATACTTGTGGTGGCTGCCACTTTAACGGCGGCGGTGGCGACAATGTAAAGCACGGCGATATGTCTTCGGCATTGAGCACTCCTTCAGAAGATCTTGATGTGCACATGAGTGGAACTGATGGATTATTGTGTCAGGATTGTCACACAACTACTGAGCATAAGATCGCAGGATTTAGTACTGCAGTCCCTGTAACCGAAGGCAGAGTTGACTGTACGGATTGTCATGCTGCTGCTCCGCATACAGGACCATTCAAGGAAACACTGGATACACATGCAAATGCAGTAGCATGCCAGACTTGTCATATCCCGAAGGTTGCACAGGCTGTACCAACAAAGATGAACTGGGATTGGTCAACAGCGGGACAAACCATTGATCCATTACCAGTAGATGAGTATGGCAAAGCAACATACAACAAATTGAAAGGTGACTTTGTATGGGGAATGGATGTAGTACCATCATATGCATGGTACAATGGTAAGATCGAGAGATACATACTCGGAGATGAAATAAGATCCGATGAGATGAACAATTTAGTTAAACCGGTCGGAGATATAAGCGATCCGGATTCCAAGATCTACCCATTCAAGATACATTCAGCTATCCAGATCAGCGATGCAGCAAACAAGTATCTGATCGTACCAAAACTGTTTGG